>NZ_DBHIVL010000006.1:0-44710 GCF_057271695.1 Centipeda sp. (in: firmicutes) | reverse complement strand
CCAGAAGGAGTTTTTTACACAATGCTGTTACACCGAAAATCCGTCGAACTGCTTGCCCCGGCGGGCACATGGGATGCCATGACCGCAGGCATTGCAGCGGGTGCGGATGCCGTCTATCTCGGCGGCAAACATTTCAATATGCGTCTGCATGAGGGCGACTTCAATTTCGATGACGAGCGCCTGAAGGCAGCCGTGGACTATGCGCACGCGCACAATGTTGAGCTCTACATCACGCTCAACAACCTCATCAGCAACGAGGAGCTGCCCGCGCTGCGCGAATACCTCGCCTACCTCAACGAGATCCGTCCCGACGCGATCCTCGTCCAGGACTTCGCCGTGCTCGAACTCGTACACGAGATGGGCATCACCGTCCCCCTGCACACCTCCGTCATGATGAATACGCACAACGAACACGCCATCGAAAAACTCAAGGAGTACGGCATCACGCGCATCGTCGTCGGGCGCGAGATGACGCTCTCCGAACTCGCACTTTTCCGCACGCGCACGGGCATAGAGGTCGAGTACTTCATGCACGGCGATATGTGCATCTCCGAAAGCGGACAGTGCATCCACTCGGGCGTGCTCTTCGGACAGAGCGGCAACCGCGGACGCTGCATGAAGATCTGCCGCTGGCCGTTCGCCCTCATCGATGAGACGACAGGAGAAGTGCTCGATGCGAACAGCCCTGGGCCGTACAAGCTCGCACTCAAGGATATGTGCATGTACCGCTCCATCCCCGCACTCATTCAGGCGGGGGTCTATTCGTTCAAAATCGAGGGGCGGATGCGTTCGCCCGAGTTCATCGCGCGGCTCGTCTCTACCTACCGCAAGGCGATTGATGCCTACATTGCAGACCCGAACGGCTATACAACGGATGAGGAGGGCTGGCGTACGCTCTACGACAATCGTGTACGCGACTACACGACGACGTTTGCATTCGGACAGCCGACCGCCGTCGATATCGGCATGACGGGCGAGCGCGAACCGCGCTTCTTCAGCCAGGCGATCGAAGAGGCGGGCTTTGCCGACGAGGTGCTGCGCGCCGAACGCCCGATTGAAAAGGAAAATGCGCCGAGCCGCCATCTCAGCGTTCGCGTCGGCACGGTCGATGCTGCGCGTGCGGCAGTGGATGCGGGTGCCGATACCGTCTACGTCGGCGGCGAGACATTCCGCCCCAACTGCCCGTGGAAGCTCACGGACTACGAGGATCTCGTCCGCTATGCAGCAGGACGCGCACGCGTCATCGTGAACACACCGCGCACGACCATGCGCCGTGAGTGCGGCGAACTCGAACAGTTCTTTGCCGCACTGAACGACATCGGCGTTGACGGCATCATGGTCGGCAACCTCGGCACGCTGAAGCTCGCACGCACGCTCACGAAGCTGCCTGTGCAGGCGGATCATTCGTTCAACATCTTTAACCACCTCGCAATCACCTTTCTCAAGGAGAACGGGCTCACAATGGCAACCGCCTCCTACGAGCTTTCGTTTCAGCAGCTGCGTCAGATCGTCGAGAACGCTGTGCTGCCCGTTGAGGCAGTCATCCACGGTGCATACGAGTCGATGATCTGCGACTACAATTTCCCCGCGATGTCGCTGCCGAACTACAGCGAGCTTGCTGCACCCGAGCTGTTGGATCGCCTCTACGCGTTCCGTGACGAGGCTGGCGGCGTGCACTCCATCCGCATCGACCAGTACGGGCGCAACCACCTCTACTTTGCAAAGGATCTGTGTCTCTATCCCTACCTGGAGAAGTTCAACGGACTCGGCTCCTATCGCATCGAGGCGCAGGACTATACGGCGGACGTGACCGCAGAGATCGTCCGCATCTACCGCGCTGCACTCGACCGCCTCGCGGCGGGCAGTGACGGTTTCCGAGCGGCAGACTTTGACCGCCTCACAGAGATTGCGCCGCGCCCCTTGGGCATCGGCACCTACCGTTTCCGCCAGAGCCGCAATTCCATTTGAACACCATAGAAAGCGTATTTCATGAACATCGACTCATCGAACGAGAACGGATACATCGGCGCAGCCGCCATCCTGGAAAAGAAGAAGAAATACATCATGCCCTGCCTCGGGCATTTCTACAGCGAGCCGCGCCAGATCGTACGCGGCGAGATGCAGTACCTCTACGACAGCGAGGGCAGGAAATATCTTGACTGCTTTGCGGGTGTCTCCGTCATCAACTGCGGGCACTGCAATCCCACGATCAATGCCGCCGTCACAGAGCAGCTGAACACGCTCCAACACGTCTGCAACATCTACCTTACGGAGAACTTCGTCAACCTTGCTGAGCAGCTTGCACGCATCACACCGGGAAAACTCCAAAAGAGCTTTTTCTGCTCCACGGGCACAGAGGCGAACGAGGGTGCAGCACTTCTCGCCCAGATTGCCACGGGCAGCAGCGAGCTCATCGCTCTGCGCGGCGGTCTCCACGGGCGCACGAAGCTCACGATGAGCCTCACGGGCATCTCCATGTGGCGCACCGACCCGAATCCCGTCGGCGGCATCCACTTTGTCAAAAATCCCTACTGCTACCGCTGCCCGCATCAGCATACGCCCGAGGAGTGCGGCATTGACTGCACCTACGAGCTCGAGGAAACGATCAAAAGCGCCACCTCGGGACGACCTGCCGCATTCATTGCAGAGAGCATTCAGGGCAATGCGGGCATCATCGTCCCGCCCAAGAACTACTTCAAACGCGTCAAGGAGATTCTCGACCACTACGGCGTACTCTTCATCGCGGACGAAGTGCAGACAGGCTTTGCGCGCACGGGCAAGATGTTCGCCATTGAGCATTTCGGCATTGCACCCGATATCATGACGATGGCAAAGGCACTCGGCAACGGTGCCCCCATCAGCGCATTCATCGCAACCCCCGAGGTCGCGGATACCTACACGAAGCCCGGCGCATCGACGCTCGGCGGCAACCCCGTCTCCACAACGGCGGGACTCGGTGTCATCCGCTATATCGAGGAGCATGATCTCATCGGGAATGCCGAGCGACGTGGGAAGCAGCTGCGTGCAGGCCTCAGGGAAATCCAAAAACGCCATCCCATCATCGGCGATGTGCGCGGACTCGGACTGATGGTCGGCGCAGAGTTCGTCCACGCGGACAAATCCCCCGCCGCCGCCGAACTGGATGCCGTGCTCGAAGGGCTGAAGAACCGCGGCTTTATCGTCGGCAAGAACGGCATCGGACGCAACGTCATGGCGTTTCAGCCGCCGCTCATCATCACCGAGGACAATATCAACGACGTACTGAACGCCGTAGAGCTCGTCCTCACGGAGAAAGGACTCTAAAGGGTGCATTATGGCAAAACGATACTACGATCTTACGGTCGCGGGCTGCAAGCGCAGCCTCCCCATCCTCAACCTGAGTGACAGTCTTGCGATTGCGGGCTTCGTCATGCTCGGCGATGTCGAACTCTGCGAAAGCTGTGCGCGTGAACTCGCAAAGAAGGTGCCCGCCGAAACCGAGATCATCATGACCGCCGAGACAAAGGGAATCCCCCTCGCGGCGGAGCTGGCACGCCAGCTTGGAATGCCCTACTACGTCACTGCACGCAAATCTGTTAAGGCGTACATGGAAGATCCCATCTGGGTCGAAGACGAATCCATCACAACGATGGGCAAGCAACGTCTCTACCTCATGAACACGGACATCGAGCGTATCAAGGGGCGCAAGGTGCTCCTGCTCGACGATGTCATCAGCACGGGCGGCTCCATGACGGCACTCGGCAATCTCGCCAAAAAGGCGGGTGTCCACATCGTCGGACAGGCAGCCGTCCTCGCCGAGGGCGATGCCGCAAAGCGCACGGACATCATCTTTCTTGAGGAGCTCCCGCTCTTTGAGGCAGAGTAGAGAGGATAGGTAGGCTTCCTTGCATCAATACCTCTTCTACATCGGAGACTTCCCCATCCGCTCGTACGGTGTCGTCATCTCCCTCTCCATCCTGCTCGCGACGGGTGTCGGCTACTTTCTCGCAAAGATGGACGGACGCGGCTATGAGAAGCACGTTCCCGATCTCGGCATCTACTGCGGCATCGCGGGACTCCTCGGCGCGCGGCTCTGGGACGTGTTCTTCTTCGACTGGGACTACTACCAGCACCACCTGACCGAGATTCTGAACGTCTGGCAGGGCGGCATGGCGATCCAGGGCGGTGTCTTTCTCGGGGTGCTCGTCGGCATCCTCTACAGCCGGAAACACAAGCTCGACACCATCCACTTTATGGACATTGCCGCACCTGCGATTGTCCTCGGACAGGCACTCGGCCGCTGCGCGAACCTCCTCAACGGGGATGCCTTCGGCGCACCGACAGGCAGCAGTTACGGCATTCTCTACCCCGACACCACCCTCGCGCACCACACCTACGGTGCGCAGCCGCTCTGGCCGGCGGAGGTCTGGGAGGGGCAGCTCGACATCGTCATCTTTGCCCTGCTGCTCATCTTCCGCGCACGCGGACACGCACGCGGACAGTGCTTCGCCCTCTACGTCATGCTCTACAGCCTCGTGCGCTTCGCGCTCGAATACCTGCGCGGCGACTATACGGAGAAATACCTCGGGCTCTTTACCAGTGCCCAAATGACCAGTCTCGGCTTCGGTCTTGTCGCCCTTGCGATCTTCCTCTGGCTCGGACTGCGTGGGACACCCGCCATAGAGAATGTTCCCGAGAACACATCCACACAATCTAAAAAAAATAAACGTAGGAAATAATTTTAGCCCCGATCAGCGAAAAGCGTTGATCGGGGCTGTTTTCATAGATGATATGAAATTACAATCGTGCCATCCTCCAACGGATGAATGCGTGCGTGCACACCATAGAGCTCATAGATAAATTCATTCGTGAAAATCTCCTGCGGTGTCCCCTCCCTCAAGATTACACCGTCCTTCATCGCAATGATCCGATCGCAGTACGAGGCGGCGACATTGAGATCATGAATCGCGGCAATCACCGTCAGATTCATCTGCCGAATATTTTCCATGATCTCTAATTGGTAGCGAATGTCCAGATGATTGGTCGGCTCATCGAGAATCAGACACGCCGTCGACTGCGTAAGCGCCCGCGCGAGAAGGACGCGCTGCTGCTCGCCGCCCGACAGACTGGAAAAGGGCTGCTCCTCAAATGCCCCCATTCCTGTGAATGACAAATAGTGCTTGGCAAGTTTATAGTCCTCCTCATTATAGCTCTCCAGCATGCGCTTATGGGGGCTGCGCCCCATCAGAACGACCTCGAACACGCTGAAATCAAATGAAAAGGCATGATGCTGGGCAAGCACAGCCTGTTGTGTTGCCGTCTCGCGCACGGACAGATCACCCAGCCGCTCACCGCCAAGAAAGACGGCACCGGAATCCGGTTTGAGCACGCGATAGATGCACTTGAGAAGCGTACTCTTCCCGCTCCCGTTCGGACCAATAATGCCCACGAACTCTTTATTGTGTACCGCAAGAGAAATTTTATTCAGAATCTGCCGTTCATCAAAGCTCTTTTCCAGCTCTTCTACGCGAATATCCATCGTATGCTCACCCCACCTACGCGCCGCCAAAGCCATACGTCCGCTTCACCATCAGATAGATAAAGCAGGGCGCCCCGATCATCGAGATCAGGATACCGATCGGAAGCTCGGTCTGTGGAATGATAATGCGGCAAAGCACATCTGCCCAGACGAGAAATATTGCCCCGGAGAGCGCCGCAATCGGCAGCAGCCTCCTGTGATCTGCACCAACCAGCATGCGGCTGACGTGCGGGACAATGAGCCCGACAAATCCGATCATGCCCGCCGCATAGACCGCAAATCCGACAATCAGAGCGCTGACCAGCAGATAGCCTTGCCGATAGAGATGCAGATCCACGCCGAGTGTGACCGCCGTATCATCTCCGAGGAGCATCAGATTCAAAATCTTTGACTGCGTGTAGAAAAAGAACGGCATGATGATGCTCATCGGAATCATCACCTGCAGGGTCGACCATTTCGCCCCCCCCATACTCCCCATCAGCCAATACGTAATGGATTGGATGCCGTCCTTATCGTTTGCAAAGTAGACAATGAAGCTCGAAAATGCGCTGCATACGGCGCTCAGTGCCATGCCCGCGAGCAGGAGCTTCACGGCATTTGCGCGCCCTCCCATATTCGCAATGAAAACAATCGCAAGGGAGATTGCAAAGGCACCGATAAACGCAGAAATGCCGACAAAATTTTCTCCGAGAGACACGCCGATGCCTAGCAGAATCGCTGCCGTTGCCCCTAGAGAAGCACCGGAGGAAACGCCAAGAATATAGGGGTCGGCAAGCGGATTTTTCACAATCGCCTGCATGATGACGCCCGATGTTGCAAGCCCCGCTCCGATGCACGCAGCCATGAGAATACGCGGCATGCGGAGCAGCCATACAATATCATGGAGTGCTCCCTGTCCCGGCGCATCGATCGGCACACCGCTGCGCAGGGAGTCATAAACCGCAGATACAACGTCTCCGACAGACAGAGACACCGTGCCAATCGTCAGTGCGCCCACCATGCTGACAAGCAAAATCAAAAACAATTCGAGAAGGATCACGCCTTGCCGCCAATCTTTGCGATTCATAATTCCGGATACAGCCCCCTTTTGATTGCGCGGATGCCATCCAATGTATTGACTGCCGGGGTATACATGTACCAGAACGGCAGCATGTAGATGCGCTTATTTTTCGATGCCTTCAACGAATTAAAGCGCACATCTCCTAAAAACTCCTCCGCGTACTTTCCATGTTGAGGATTGAAATACGCTACAAATATGACATCCGGATCATACGCAAACAACACCTCTTCGCTCACACGCCGACTGGTAACGGGCATATGCCCTCCCAGACGCTTTACCATATCTCCTACGAGCCACCCATCATCATAATTTGTAATCGCCCTTCCATTGATTTCTATGACCATAACGTCCTGTGTTTTTTGCTGTGCGATCCACGCACTATCTTTGTCCAACTCCGCATAAATGGAGTGGATGAGGTCATCCGTCTGATCTTTTATTTCAAAAATCTGCCCAATATCATCCAAAAATTTGCATTCGTCCTCAATGGTACCGTACTTCAACACATGATTCGATGTCGCAGCAATGTAGGTATTAACCCCACGATCCTGCCACCATGAAACGGTTCCAAAACGTGACAATGTAAACGCGGACTGCCATCCCATTATAAAGTCCGGCGCATAGGCGACAACCTGCTCCCTATTCATTCCCTGCGGCGCAATATGCGGTACCTTCTCAAGCTCCTCAGGATACTCCTGCCGAATCCTCTCGTATGCACCGCTCGATGCACCGCTGATTGATGCAGCGACAATCCTATCGCCCTGTCCCAATGCCAACAATGACTCCAAAATGCTGCCCTCACTCACAAAGACGCGCGATGGTGTCCCCGTAAGATAGATTGAGTGCGGCTGCTTCGTCGTATCAAAGGTCTGTATCTCTATGGCACTCTGCCGCGTCTGGTCGATAAGCGCCTTTGTTTCAGACTCATCCATATATATGGACGAGTGCTCTCTCCCGAGTAAAAGTATCACGATCATCATGAGAACGACCGATAAGCTCGAAATTCTTTTCATAAACAGAGCCCTCAAACACAATGGCAAGCAGTCAAAAAAGTGCCGCTTGCCATCATGAACCTATATTTTAGAATGTGTATTTCGCGCCAATCACAAACGAACGACCGGGCATAGCCGCAGAGCCGATGCCATTGCGTGCGTTATACGTCGTTTCATATGCTTGATTCGTGAGATTGCTGACCACCATATATACGTTGAAATCTTTCGCCACCTGATAGTTGATATTCCAGTCGAGGAGAAGGAATTGCCGCGAGGTGAATGCGCTCGTGTTATTCCCTGTATACCAGTTTGCAAGCAATCCGGTATAGAGCTTCCGATTTTCATAGGAAAGATTCAGTGCATAATGATTTGCGGGACGCAGACGATTGATCTGCACATTGATATCATCAGCACTGACATATCCCCAGTTCGGATCGATTCTCATACCGTCTTTTGCCGACCATTTATCATACATGTGATCGTATGAGGCACTCAAGGTCACATGCGGGTCAAACTGGTGATCTAGCGTTATGTTGAAGGAAGTCTTCTTTTCCCGCGCATTGACTGCCGTTGCTGCAAAATCATTCTTTTTAACCGACCAAATAGGAAGGGTCGCGACAGCATTGGTCATATCTGTCCAGTTGTAGTTCACGCCGATGGAGGTCTTATTGCCGAGCAGCTTTTGCATGCCGATCGTCATTACATGACCTTCCTCATCCTCCAACATGTTCGGATATTCCCCGTTTGCAGTTGAATAGTCGCCCTCGCGCAGCGGGCGAAAAATACGAGTCCATCCAAAATACATGCTCATCGTATCATCGAACATATACTGTGTATTGAGCGCATAGGTCAGTGCGCTTGTCTTGCCCTTTCCCTGTTTTGTATCGTTGGAATTTGTATTCTCAAAGGAACTATACTGCGAATAGCGCAGTGCCGGAGTAATATCCCACTTGTCCGATACATGGATCTTATCCTGCACATATCCCATTATTGTGTCACGGGACAGATGTGTGACAGAATAGTCGCCCGCTCTCCGGTTGCGCCAGCTATAATGTTTCGCCTTATCATAATTGATGTCTGCAATAATATCATGCTTTCCAAGCGACTTTGCATATTGCAGCTCTATTCCGCTGTTTTCCTCACGGTGCCAGTCCGTAACAGGCGAAACGCCGCCCGTCTTGGCTACCCATTCATCCATCGCCTTTTTATCCCCACCAGGGAACGGTGCCAGATGTTCCTTCATCCACGCATACATTTGCTCATAAGTAGTTCCCATCGGGAACGTATTGTTGTATTCATCATAGCCTACACCGGCGCCATTTCCGCCGCCGCCACCAAACAGGGAGAATTGGAATGCACCTCGTCCCCTATAAATGTGGTTCTGATAATAGGCGCGAACAAAGCTCTCCATTCCCTTATCTTTATTGAAAGTATATACCAAATCCCAGTCGTTATTGTTAAAGTCGTTGGAGATGTCATACATATATCGTGTCAGATAGATATTGTGATACCCCGGCTGACGCTGATCCGTCCACCACTGTCCCTTTTCTGTGAGCTTGTGGTTCGAATCATAGCGCCCCACGACGACCTCGAATAAAATGCGATACCAATCTCTTTCATTCCAATACTTTGCACTCGGTGTTGCAACGGGATAACCATCCCGTCCGCTTTTGTGGTTATACCATAATTTCAAGTTATGCTTTTTGTCAAAATCCTTATCAATTCTAATATTTGCACCGTCTTCTTTATAACGAGAACCCGGCAGACGAATGATATCTCCCGTCTGTCCATCCTTGAATTCTGTATCACCGGACATTGTGCGATTCATCGAAACAAAATAATGCAGGGAGTTATCATTATCCAGAGAGCCGGAGTAGCTAAATGAATAATTGTGCTTATTCCACGACCCGCTTGCCAAATCAATCGTCCCAACTGTGCTGTAGCCCCCCTTACGTGTGATGATATTGATCACACCGCCAGTTGCATCCGGTCCGTAAGCTGAGGCGCCGGATCCCTTGATCACTTCGATCTTTTCGATATTTTCCATATTCGTGACCTGATCGAGATTGACGCCCGTGGATTTTGTACCGCGCCGGCTCGAATCACTGATCCGTTGACTCGCAGCATTGTCAACGCGGCGTCCATCGACCAGAATAATGACGCGCGAATCACCATTGATCAGAACGCCGTTGTTATACGCTACGTATCCATACTCACCGCCGCGATACCCGGGATTCTGGAAGGTCACGCCGGGAATCCGCTTAATCGCCTCTGTCACATCCGTATAATGCCGCTTCTCAATCTCTTCCCTTGTAATGACCTTGACATCGCCGCCCGTGCGGTAGTAGGACTGTTCTGTTACCGTATCATTGAACTGGTTGACTGTCTGTTCTACCTCAACAACAATGTTATCAATCGTATAATGCTGAAGATTTTCATCATATCCTGCATGCGCTAAGTTCTGTCCCAAGCCTGTGCCGACAATCGCTGCCAGAATCGACAGAGTAAGATGCCTTTTTTTCATAAAGATTTTCCCCCTCTTAATGGGCAGTATTTCCCTCTCCCATTATGTCCGCTACCACACTCTCTATTGGCAATGAGAAAATCACCTCAGGATTTGTGTTGATGACCCCCTCATATCCAAACGTAACATCCAGACAGATTTGTTCATGAAAAGCGCAAACAAAAAGCCTTCTTGCTCTCCGGCAAAAAGGCATACGAAACACATAAAAATAATCGTGCCTTCCTGTCTCTCGCAGGGACGATACAGCGTTCCAATCGGGCAGTTCTTCTGGCTCTGCATCCTCGTCTTCCTCGCCTTCCCGGTTTCCCAGTGACGTATTGAGGTCGACTCTGCATTACAGCTGCGGGACAGCGCAGGTCTTTCACCTGCTTCTCTATTAAGTGCAACGCACACCCGATTAGCAAAGTATTCAATTGTGATTTTATTCCCAAAATCCTCCTGTAGATTATCATAGAATAAATAAAACGTCAAGGAAATTTAATCGAAATCAATGTATTTTAGGAATCGCTGATAAAATGAAGTCTGCCAGATTGGCGTAGATTTTTCGTCCGAACAAGGAGGCAAACTGGACGCATAGCCAAAGCTATGTGGAGGATCGAGGGCACAGTGCGGGCAAAAAAGATGCGTCAAGATGGCGTGGCTGAATTTATCAGTGCTTCCTTAAATGCACCGCATACGAGTTCCGCGAGATAATGTGCCGACGGCGCGAGCGCATTCAGATCAACCCGAAAGTTCGGATTGTGGAGCGCGGGGGAAAGCCCCGTGCCGACGAGGACGAACATCCCCGGTACTTTCTCCTGATAGAAGGCAAAGTCCTCACCACCGAGCGACTTTGGTGCGGGAACTACATTCAGATTGCGTTCCTTTGCTTTTTCCTCTGCATACGCCGCCCAAAAGCCATCGTTGAGCGTTGCCGGCGGACCTTCATACCAGTCCGTCTCTACCGTCGCGCCATACGCCGCCGCCAACTGCTCCGCAAGCGCACAGACACGCCCTCGGATGCGTGCCCGATCCTGCGCATCCATGCTGCGCGTCGTCCCCTCGATGAGAGCCTCCTCAGGAATGACATTCCACGTATTCCCCGCCTCGATATGCGTGACACTCACAAGCCCTGCGGAGAACGGATTGAGATTGCGTGCGACAACCGTCTGTACCGACTGCACAAATGCTGCCGCCAGCGGAATCGGATCCACCCCCGCCTCGGGATGTGCGGCGTGTGTCCCCTTGCCGCGAAAGCGGAACACAAAGCGATCCACCGCCGCCATCACCGCACCTGCCGTGATGCCGACCGTGCCTACCTCGAGGAGCGGCGATGCGTGCAGCCCGAAGATTGCCGCAACATCCTGCAGAGCCCCCGCCTCGATGAGTACCTTCGCCCCGCCCGGAGCCTCCTCTGCGGGCTGGAAGAAGATGCGCACACGTCCCGCGAGCTTCGCCTCACGCTGCTTGAGCAGCAACGCTGCACCGAGCACCGCAGCAATGTGAAAATCGTGCCCACAGGCGTGCATACGCCTTGCATGCTCCGAGCGATACCGTAGATCCGTCTGTTCCTCGATGGGCAGCGCGTCGATATCACTGCGCAGGGCAACGATGGTCTCACCTGCGCCGACATCCGCAACAAGCCCCGTCTTGAGCGGCAGATCCAGAATACGGATTCCCGCACGTTCCAAGGATGCACGGATGCGCTTAGTGGTTTCAACTTCTTCGTAGGAAAGCTCAGGATGGCGATGAAACCATTGAAACTCTTCTGCGATATAGGCTTCGATGTTTTCAATTGCTGCCATAGTTCTCTTCCTTTCAAACAGTAAATTCATATATTCTTTATATGTTATTGTGGTATTATACAAGCTGTATATTCTTTTGTCAATCATGTTTTCCTATATTTTTTCTATGCTTATAGGAATCGCTGATAAAATAGACCCTCAGATTGGCGTAGATTTTTTCGTCCGAACAAGGAGGCAAACCGGACGCATAGCCAAAGCTATGTGGAGGATCGAGGGCACAGTGCGGGCAAAAAAGATGCGTCAAGATGGCGCGGCTGAATTTATCAGTGCTTCCTATACACGCAAAAATCCGGCATCCGTCTTTCAGACAGATGCCGGATCTTCGTATGAACAGAGGCCTTTATCCCTGCAAGTCCTCAATATGCACCATACGCTTACAGATCCGCTGTGCCAACGCCTCATTGTGCGTGATGGCAATGAGCATGGTGCGGTTTTTCTCGATCTCGCGCAGGATCACCGACCAGATCTGCGCCTGCGTGATCGGGTCAAGGCTCGCCGTGATCTCGTCGGCAATGAGCACGCGCGTCTTTGGACTGAGCGCACGCAGGATCGAGAGCCGCTGCAGCTGACCGCCCGAGAGCTCGTTCGGCCAGCGTGTGAGCCAATCAGGCTCGGCGCCGATCGCCCTGAGGAGTTCATCCGGCACATCCCATGCTTCGCTCAGGGAATCCTTCACCTTCCAGCGCGGATCCATCGCCTTTTCCGGATGCTGATAGATGAGCTGGATGGGATTGTAACCGCCCTTCGGCAAGGCTGCACCGTCCAATGCAATAGACCCTTCCTGCAGCGGCAGATAGCCTGCAAGGAGCAGCGCGAGCGTGCTCTTGCCGCGCCCGCTTGATCCTAAAAGAGCGAGCCGCTCCCCGTCTGCAATATGCAAAGATATATTCTGCAGAACGGGAGCGTTCATCCCATAGCGATAGGAGAGATTCTTCACATCGAGCATCTCATGCACCTCCCGCTTCCGTCATCTGCCGCACCTCTTGCGCCGAATAGACCTTGAAACTGTTCTGCGGCAGGGCATGATAAAGCGCCTGTGTATAGGGATGCTGCAGCTCGCTGCCGTCGCCGCGAAATGCAGCCGCCGGAATCTGATCCACCGTCCGGCCTTCATAGAAAACGGCGACGGTGTCGGCGACCTCGACAGCGAGATCGATATCGTGCGTGATGAGCAGGATGCTCTTTCCCGCATCGGCAAGCTCACGCAGAAGCTGCAATGCCTCAACGGCGCTCTTGACATCCATGCCGGGCGTCGGCTCGTCCGCGATGATGAGGGCGGCGTCCGTGATGACAGCGGTCGAAAAGAGCACGCGCCGTGCCATGCCGCCCGAGAGCTGGAATGGATACAGGCGCTGAACCTTTTCCTCCAAGTGCAGCCGCCGGAATGTTGCCGCCATATCCACTGGAGAACCGTGAAGCCCACACACCTCTTCGCCAACGCGCATGAGCGGGTCGAGATATGTCACGGACTGCGGAATCAACGCCAGCTCCCGTCCGCGAAGCTCTTCCTGCCGCGCCGCATCCAGCGCGGTTCCGCGATAAAGCATCTCGCCGCTCGTCACGGCATTGTACGGCAGTATGCCGAGTACGGCATGCGCCAAAAGGCTCTTGCCGGAACCGCTTGCGCCGACGACGGCAAGGATCTCTCCCGTCGTCAGACGCAGATTGACGCCGTGCATCCCTGTCACCAGCGTATGCTTCAACGCACCCTGATACATGCGGAAGGACACGGACAGATTCTTTACTTCGAGAAGTTCTTGTCCCATAAAGCCTCCTATTTCTGTCCAGACTGCGGATCAAGAATATCGCGCAGCGTCTCGCCGAGACGATCAAAGATCAGTACGACCAGCAGCAGCAAGAAGCCGGGGAAAAACGCCAACCACCACATGCCGAGCGCCAGATAGCTCATGGACTCCGACAAGATGATGCCGATGGCCGGCATATCGAGCGGCAGTCCGTAGCCGAGGAAGCTGATTGCCGCCTCATGCATGATCGCATGGGGAAAGAGCAGAACGAGCCCGATGATGTACTGCGGCAGCACATGTGGTACGAAATGCCGCCGTGCCACAGTCACCCACGAGTACCCGTACTGCCGTGCCGCCAGAACATAAGGCTGCGAGCGCAGCTGCATGACTTCCGCACGGATGACGCGCGTCAGACGCGGCCAGTGCGTGACGATGACGCCGATGGATACGCCGAGGATGCCTCCGCCCATCATCACCGAAATCATGAGGATGAGCAGGATGTGCGGAATCCCCATGCAGAGATCGACGAGCCAGAGAATGAAGCGATCCACCTTGCCGCCGAATGCCGCCGACAGCGTTCCGAGAAGGAGTGCGATGCAGGAGCTGAAAAATGCGGCGGCAAAGCCGATCTGCAGACTGATCGACATGCCCTTGACGGAGCGCAGGAACATGTCGCGCCCCATATCGTCCGTACCAAAGGGATGCAGGACGGACGGCGCAAGATTCTTCTGCCCAAAGTCGACGGCATAGGAACTCTCATCCATCGTCGTACCCCAGAGGAGCAGGCCCAAAATGAACAGGGTCGCAAACACGGCAAAGATGAGTCGGCGCTGGCGGACACTCAGCCCGCTGCGAGAGAGGGAAAGAGCCTTGCTCATGACGTCCCCCTCCCCTCGCGCAGCTGCGGATCCACAACGCCATACAGGATGTTGGCGATGAGATTGCCGACGAAGATGAACACCGCGCTGAAGATTGCGATGCCAAGCAGCAGCGAAAGATCGCCGCGCAGCCCCGCCAGCGTGACCGTACTGCCCAGTCCCGGGTAGGAGAACACCGTCTCGGCGAGAATCGCTCCGCCGAACAGCTCATTGAAGGAAGCAAACTGCAAGGTGATCGCGGGCATCAGAATGTTTCGCAGACCATGCCGCCGCACGCGCTGCCAGAGCGTCTCGCCGCGCGCCTCCGCGAAGAGCATGTAGTTCGTCCCCATCACCTCGATCATCTTTTCACGCGTCTGCAGCGCGATGGCAGAAATCCCCGTGACGCTGAGCGTCAACGCCGGCAAAATCAGATGATGAATCTGATCGGCCAGCGTCACCTCCTCATGCAATTTTCCAATAGGAGCGGCGAGCGCCAGCGGAAACCACTGCAGCTTGACCGCGAAGATCATGAGGAACAAAAGCCCGAGCCAGAAGACCGGTACGGAGACGCACAGAAGAGAGAACCCCTGAACCGCCTTGTCCAGCCGGCTGCCGCGGTACATTCCTGCGAGAACGCCGAGCACGAAGCCGACCGCACCGGAGAGCGTCCACGCCGTCATCATGAGAAGCAGCGTCAGACGGAATTTCTCCCCGATGACTTCCAGTACGGGCGCACGATAGATGAACGACGTGCCGAAATCACCGTGCAGAATATTCCCCGCCCAAAGCAGAAAGCGCTCCAGCGGCGGCTTGTCAAAGCCCCAATAGGCGGCGACGAGCGCATGCTGCTCCGCCGATGCCGCCTTATTGATGAAGTACGCGTCGATGGGGTCGATGGGCGAATTGGCGAGCAGGATAAAACTGATGACGCTCACCGCAGCCAGGAGGAGCACAAGCCGAAAAAGATTGCCTCCAAGAAAGCAGAAGATTCTCTTATCCATTTACTTCCTCCACTGCCATTCGTCAAGTGTTATAAGGATCCCCATGCCCTGTCCGCGCTCACCCGCACGCAGCTGACCGAGATCGAGCTGATTGTTGACGAAATACGGCATCTGAACCGTCGCAATCCAAAGATAGGGGATATCGACCTTCGGCCCTGTCATGCCATCCCACTGTGCCGCACGGAACTCGCGCAGCATCTCCTCATCGGTCGCAGCGGCAAGTGCCCGATCGATATGCACATCAACCGTCGGGTTGCGATACATGGCAGAGTTGTTGATGACATTCACCCCGACCTGCGAGGAATGGAAATAATTGTAGATCACTTGCGGCGTATAGTCGCCGCCCGCCCATACCGTCGGGATGTTGCGCGCTATCTTGCGGGCCTCCGACCATGGCGTCGACTTTGCGATGATGTTGATGCCGAGCTTCTTCGCATCCTGTGCAAGCGCCACCGCTGTATTGTAGCGCTGCAGGTCATTGGAACGGCCATTGATGACGAATTCCGCCTTCTGACCGTTCTTCTCGCGAATGCCGTCGCCGTCCGTATCCACCCAGCCCGCAGCCTCAAGGATCTTCACTGCTTCGTCCACGCGGTTGTCCGATTCCTGCAAATCGTTATTCGCCCAAGAAAGAGCTTCCGCAAAATTCATCGTCGGCTTTCCGAAGCCGCCGAGCGCATTCTCGATGATCGTCTTGCGGTCGATGCCGATGTTCAGTGCCTGGCGGATGGCAGGATCGCTCGTCACATTGTTGCCGACCAGCATGCCGTTTTCGTCATGCTCCGGCTCCTGCGGCATATTGACGCAGAAGCTGTCGATGGTGTCCATCACTACCAATTTCATATTCGGCACGCTTGCCGCCGCAAATTCGGGCGGTGCAAAGACGAGATCGACCTGTCCGGACTGCGCTGCTGCAAGCACAGCATCATTGCCCAGATTCAGCGCCGTCACCTTTTTCAGCTTCGGCTTTTCTCCGTAATAATATTCGTTCGGCTCCATCACAAGCTGCTGTTCCTTTTGGAACGAGACGACCTTCCAGGGACCGCTGCCGACCGGCGCCGTCGCATACCCTTCTTTATAGGCGTGCTTCGGCACAATGCCGAGGGATGCCGCCGTTTCGAGGAAAACAGACCACGGGCGTGACAGCTTGAACTCCACCTGCGTCGGGGACAGGGCGCGCACCGACTCCATCGCGGTCAGATCCACGGCGCTGGCCGCCTTCTTCGCCGTTTCGTAGGTAAAGACGACATCCTCTGCCGTCAGCGGCTGACCGTCAGAGAATTTCGCATCATCCCGGATCGTAAAGGTATACTTCAGCCCATCCTCTGAACGTTCAACGTTTGTAGCCAGCTCCTTGATGAGCTGATTCTTTTCATCATGTCCCATCAATGCGCTGTGGAACGGATCCGGCCCCCAGAGACCCCATCCCATCGTCGGATCGAAACCCTCGCCTACCATATACTTGCCGACCGAGATCACGATTTCGCCCTTCTCTGCGCGCTCGTTTTTCGCCTGATCCGCGCCTCCGCAGCCGACGGTGAGCATCATCATCGCCGCCAGCAGAAACATACAAAGTTTCCTCACTGTCATGCCTCCTCGCATATAACACCCAATACTCACAGCATACCTTCCTCCAGACAATCCTATCATTCTGCGCCTTCCATCCACCTCCTTCCATCACTTTCGCCCAGACATATAAAAAGCCTCTTTGCTAAAGAGCAAAAAGGCGCACGAAACACGAGCCACGCCTTCCTGTCTCTCGCAGGAATAATAACAGCGCTTCGATCGGGCAGTTCTTCTGGCTCTGCATCCTCGTCTTCCTCGCCTTCCCAGTTTCCCAGTGACATCATGAGGTCGACTCTGCATTACAGCTGCGGAACAGCGCAGGTCTTTCACCTGCTTCTCTATTAAGCGCAGCGCGCACCCGATCGGCAAAATATGGAATTATGATTTTAACGAGATTCGGGTTCAGCCTATCATACAATCTACAGGATGTCAATATGAAATGCGATTACTTATTAAGGAAGCACTGATAAATTCAGCCACGCCATCTTGATGTATCTTTTTTGCCCGCACTGTGTCGACAAATCCTCCACATAGTCCTTGCTATGCGTCCGGTTTGTCTCCTTGTTCGGACAAAAAATCTACGCCAATCTGACGGACTTCATTTTATCAGCGATTCCTTAAGAGACTTGATGCCCATATTTCATTCTTTTGAAAAATTCCCTTGACAGATTTTCGATCCCTTGTTATAATTCATTTTGTCGTTTGGACATGAGCGGCGAACAAATGGGGTTATAGCTCAGTTGGTTAGAGTGTCTCGTTGACATCGAGGAGGTCACAAGTTCGAATCTTGTTAACCCCACCATTTAATTTTTCATCCGCAAGTGTGCGGATTTTTTCATCTCAGGCTCACTTAGCTCAGTTGGTAGAGCATCTCCGTCACATGGAGGGGGTCGGGGGTTCGAATCCCTCAGTGAGCACCATTGTATATAACAGCCGTCCCGTGTGGGCGGTTTTTTTGTGCTTTCTTTTCCCCTATGCTATAATGGTAGCAAACAAAACGCTATTGGGGAGGTATATCATGTCAATCAAGGAAATTCGCCCAACGGATCTGACCGACAATGTATTCAAACTGATTGGTCAAGATTGGATGCTGGTCAGTGCAGTGCACGATGGAAAGACCAACGGAATGACGGCTTCATGGGGTGGTCTTGGCATCCTCTGGGCGCGTCCCGTCGCCTATATTTTCATTCGTCCGACACGCTACACGAAGGAGTTTGTCGATGCCTCAGATGGTATGACTCTCTCGATCTTTGAGCAGAAATACAAGCCCATGATGCAGTATTTTGGAACCGTATCGGGGCGCAACGAGGATAAGATCGCAAAGCAGGGGCTTACGCTGAAGGAACACGGTGCTTATACGTACTTTGAGGAGGCGCGTCTCACTCTGCTCACGAAAAAACTCTATGCGCAGCCGTTGGATAAGTCCTTCTTCACATATGCCGCTGTCAATGAACGAGAGGATTTCCCAAATACCTACTATCCGGAACATGACTATCACACAATGTATATTGCGGAGATCGAGAATGTCCTGATCAAGGAGTAAGTATGGCAACCAAAGACAAGGAAAATGCCGCGCGCATCCTTGCGCAGACAAGCCTCGCGCAGGGAATGAATGCAGAGGAGGTCGCCGAACTCCTCGCCTCAAGCGATGTCACACTGCGCACCTATCCGAAGGGAGCACTCATCTTCCATGACGGAGAGATGCCGCATGCGCTCTACATTCTGCTTGAGGGCGAGGTGCATATCCTCAAGGATACGTACTCGGGGCGGCAGATCTTCATCTCGGAAATCGACCGCCCGGGCGATCTGTTCGGCGAGGTCTACGAGGTGCTAAAGCGCCCATACGATATGTATGTCCGCGCTGTGACGAAGGTGAAGCTGCTCGAAGTGTCGAGCCGTCTCTTTGCCTTCGATGTGGGCGATGCGCCGCACCGCGCTGCGCTGATTGTGCAGCGAAACCTCATGAAGATCTTTGCAGAAAAAGCATACGGGATGCACACGAAACTCAAGATTCTCGCGAGCGGCACGCTGCGCGAGAAGATTGTCCGCTATCTGTTCCCTCACATCGACAAAGATGGGTGTGTGACACTCACGGTCAGCCGTGAGTTTATCGCCGCCTATCTCGCCGTCAGCCGTCCTGCCCTCTCGCGTGAGCTGGGTGCGATGCAGCGCGAGGGCATCATCGAGGCAAGAGGGCGGAGCATACGCATTCTGGATATGGAGCGTTTTGAGGGGTATCTGTAAATAAAGGAAGCACTGATAAATTCAGCCACGCCATCTTAGCGCATCTTTTTTGCCCGCTCAACGCTCGCAAATCCTCCACATAGCTCTGGCTATGCGTCCGGTTTGCTGCCTCAATCGGACAGAAAAATCTGTGCCAATCTGAGGGTCTATTTTATCAGCGATTCCTAAAGAGTCTTTCCAAGAAAAAAGAGATTCCAAACGTCGAACGTGACGAATGGAATCTCTTTTTTAGTGTATGAACCACATCCGCGCAATGCGTCCCTTAACGGCATATCAGCTTCCCCCGTCGCTACGGGGGAAGTGGCACACCGAAGGTGTGTCGATAGGGACACCGGTAGCATAAGTGACTCTGATTCGATAGATAACCTATACCGCTCCGAGAGCAGCCCATCAATCAAGCCGCAGCCCCTCGATGAGGAGATCACGCGCAGGTGCGAAGCGATAGAATCCAAGAATCTCAACGGGAATGGGGCGCGGCATGCCGTAGAGGTAGACGCGGCCCTCGAAGCCCATATCAAAGCGCGGCGCAGCATCCTGCACGAGCGCGGTGAGTATACCGCCCGGCACGGCTGCGGCGTGGATGGTGAAGGCAGTCGCGTTGCCTGTCGCCTGTCGGATGCGGTAGTTGCCGGCGACGCCGTCGCTCATGCCGCCGATGCGCCCTGTGATATCGTAGCTACCCGGCGTGTCGCTGCTCGTCACCGTCGTGCCAAATTCAATGCCATCCGCACCTAATACGGACGGATTCTCGCCGACCGCGAAGCCGTCCGCACACCCCGTAAAGGAGGGCATAGCCTCGCCCTGCACAATGCTCCGTGCGTCGGCGGTCAACGTGAGGGTGCTGTGCGTGATCGTGCCCGTGCCTGTGAGCGTATCTGTGCTCAGACGATAGTTCCCCGCGCCCGTACCGCGCAGTGCGAACGTGTAGCTGACCGCATTTGCCGACGCGACATCCTTGCTGTTGTATGCCGCGCCCGTGGCGGTCGCCGAGACAAGGCTCTCCTCGCCCGCGACGACGTTATTCAGCGTCGCGTGGAACTGCGCTGCGTCTGCGGCGGTTGTGCCGTCGTAGGTCTTGCTCTGCGCCGCGACGCCGCTCATGGTCAGCGTGCGCTGCGTAATGGTCGCGCCGCCGATGAGGTCATAGCCGAGCTGGTCACTGTAGGCATCGTATGTGCCGACATCCTTCCCCGTATTGACGAGGGTGATGTGCGGATCCGTTGTCGCAAAGACATTGCCGTCGTAGACTTTCGCAAGGCGCTTCGTACCCTTCATCAGACCCGTGAGCAGCGGCGTGGTATGCCCATCGTAGATGCGCCACGGCGTGCCCTTGCCGCCCTCGGTGGCGACGACGGCATTGCCGTTCGCGTCCTGCCAACTCATGTATGTCGCCGCCAGCTTCATATCCGCCTCAAGAGCGACCTTGACATCCGTCACGTCAGCCCCACCGCTCAATGTCCCGACCGTCTGCCCTGCGCTGCCCGCCTTCGATACGGCATGGCGAATGCTGCCGCCGTTCACCTTCCCCACAACGCCGCCAACCTTCTGACTCCCTGTGACCCTCCCCGCATTTCATGCATTCTGAAGGCTACTGTTCTTTATATATCCCGCAATACCGCCGCTTTCATCCGCATCCCCTCTGACCTCGCCCGTATTGCAGACATTCTGAAAAGTACTGCCTTCGTCCGCCTCTCCCACAATGCCGCCGATCTGCTGACTCCCTTTGACCGTGCCCGCATTCCATGCGTTCTGAATACTGCCGCCCAACACCCGTCCCGCAATGCCGCCGACCACCCACATTCCGGCGACCGTTCCGGAATACGAGACGTTCCGAATGACAGCCTTCTCTGCAAGCCCTACAATACCGCCGACGTAAGCCCCCGCCTGCACATTGCCATCCCAGATGGAAAGATTTTCGATGGTCGCCTCCTTGACAGTGCCAAACAGCCCGATATGGATTTTAAGCTGACGATTGATATACAGCCCCCGCAGCGTGTGTCCCGCGCCGTCCAATCGTCCCGTAAATTCGTTGCCCCCATCTCCAAGCGGCGCAAAGCCCTTGCCGCTGTTCCAATCCTGTGTCGCCGTCGCGTCGATGTCCTTCGCGAGGATGTATCTGCCGTCCCGTTTCGCATTGATATTCTGCAGGTCGTAGATGTCGTGCACGCGCATATAGTCATAGTCCGTATGCGCCGCACCGCCGAGGTTCTGGACAACCCACCCGCGCGTTGTTGCAGATTTTGCGGTGTTCGGATTCGCATAGTCATAGAAGTTATGCGGCACAGAGCCGCCGCTCTCGTCAAAGTTCGCCGTCGCTCGATTTCCGACATCGTAGCCGATATGCGGCGCTTCCGCGCTGCGGATCGTGACGTTCGCCCCCGTGAGCGGCGCATTGCCCGCCGCGTTCTTCACATCATCTGTATTGAGGACGGTGACGTTATTCCCCTCGATGTAAAGTTTCGCCGCCTTTACCGTGCCAAGGTTCAGCACATTGCCGTACTGCGTGCCCGCTGTGAGTGGACTATTACCCCCCATGATGTACCCGCCGTGCTTGCAACAGCGTCGACATTCGCCGTCGAGAGGTAGAGTGCGCCCGTATTGACCTCGAAGCCTTTGGCGAAGAGGATGCCGTGCGGGTTGACGAGGTAGATGTTCCTGCCGCCCTCGATCGTGCCGTAGATGTTCGATACGCCCTCGCCCGTGACGAGGTTCAGATAGTCGCGTGTCTTTTCGCCGCCGTCGAAGCGCACCTTCTCGTTCTGCTCGATGGAGAAGTCCTCCCATTTGAGGATATTGTGCTCCGTCTTGCCAGCGATGTCCATGACCGTGCCGCTCGTGGAGATATTCGCCTCCCCCGCATTCGTCGTGGCATTCGCGCCCTCGATGGGCAGCGCATACGCCGTCTGCGCGGCAAAGGGGGCGGCGAGTGCGCCCGCAACGAGGGCACAGAGGAATTTGCGGCGCAGATGTGCATTTGATGAGGCTTTCATATTGCGACTTCCTTTCTCTATCGTACTGATATCGTTTCATAGATTCTGCGTTTTGCTCTATAGGAAGCACTGATAAATTCAGCACTACCATCTTGACGCATCTTTTTTGCCCGCACTTCGGCGGAAAATCCTCCACATAGCCCTTGCTATGCGTCCGGTTTGTCTCCTTGTTCGGACGAAAAAATCTACGCCAATCTGACGGACTTCATTTTATCAGCGATTCCCTTGTAGTGTGTCGCCTATAGCAGCGCCAGATATTTGGGGCGCTGCTCCTGATCGATCCCGAGGGCGTTCATCGCAGCATCTGCCGTAATCCCGAGACTTTGAATAAGGCTCTTGATGCCTCTTAGACGCTCGGCTTCCGCGCCCTCTTCGCGCCCTTCTTCGCGCCCTTCTTCGCGCCCTTCTTCGCGCCCTTCCGCAACACCTTCGTTATAGAGTTCTTCCATTACTCTGCACATCGTTGTAACCCCCTCTTCACTTTCTTTGAAAAAGCGCACTCGCTCCGCGAGCACCGCGCTATACATATCGTTCGGATTTGTGCAGAAAAAATCATGCATCAATCTACCCAATGGGCTGTCGCTCCGAGACGTTCCGTTGACGTAGAGGATATACGTGCCGTCGTCAAACACATCTGCCATATCCTCGAATGTGCGGCGCACCTTGTAGAGCGGCTTGCCATGCTTCCATATATCATGCTCGGTGATGAATATGACGTATGTTTCGGGAAGATCGCGGAACTCTGTCCCCTTGCTGACCGCGCGGGCGTCGATCATGCTGCTGTTGTAGCGTGCACGGCGCGGGATTGCCCCCTCATCACTGCGCTGTATCTCCACGTTGTAGATCGCCTCTCCATCCGTTGCAAGCGCGTCAAAACGCACGGAACGACCGTAGAGGTTCGGCGCATTCTGCTGCGTGAAAACCTCCGTCACACGTAGGCGGTCATTTCCCATCACAGCCCGAAGGACAACCTCCATACATGGGATATTCTCGTCAAAACAACTGTTGAAGAAGGTATCGTCAATCAGACGAAGCTGTTTGATCTTATTAAGATATCGTTCTTTGCGCTCTATGTGAATCGCCTCCTCCTCTTTTATTTTACTGTTTTTATCAATTTTTCGCAAGGAATCGCTGATAAAATAGACCCTCAGATTGGCGTAGATTTTTTCGTCCGAACTAGGAGGCAAACCGGACGCATAGCAAAGGCTATGTGGAGGATTTGCAGGCGTTGTACGGGCAAAAAAGATGCGCCAAGATGGCGGTGCTGAATTTATCAGTGCTTCCGCAGGAAAAGAAAACGGGTCTGCCGCGCGAAATCCGATAAACGCGCACAACAGACCCATCTATGTAAATGTTGGAAGAATTACCGTGCCCCGCACGCACCCGTCGACACCCTGCAGTCCTCGCTGCGGTTTGTAAAGCCCATCGCTCGGATGAGTGCCACGTCCTCGGCGATGGTCGTCCCAGAGGTCGTGAGCATATTCCCCGTGATGGACGCGGATGCTCCTGCACGGAACGCCGTCGCACCGTTCTCGGGCAGGAGCTTGCGCCCCGCACCGAGGCGAATGTTCGCGGTCGGATTGATGAAACGGAAGATCGCCACCGTGCGCAGGATGTCCTCGCCCGAGAGCGGCGCGAGATGTTCGAGCGGCGTCCCGGGAATCGCCATGAGCGAGTTGAGCGGGATGGACTCGATGCCGAGTTCCTGCAGAGCGAACGCCATGTCAAAGCGATCCTCCCACGTCTCGCCCATACCGATGATGCCACCCGAGCAGACGCAGAGCCCCTCCGCCTGTGCTGCCCGGATCGTACGGATGCGGTCTGCATAGCTGTGCGTCGTGCAGATCTCGGGGAAATACCGCTCCGATGTCTCGATGTTGTGATGATAGCTCGTCACACCGACCTCGCGCAGACGACGGAACTGGCTGCGCGTGAGCAACCCATGCGAGGCACACAGCTCAATCGAGAGTGTGCGCTTCATCTCCGCGTACGCCGCAAGTGCCTTTTCAAACTCTTCACCAGAGAGCGCACCGCCCGAGGTGACGATGGAGAAACGATTTGCACCCGCATCCTGATTTGCCTTTGCGTGTGCAATCAGATCCGCCTGTGCCATAAAGTTATAGGTATCGACACCCGTCTTGTGCCGCCCTGCCTGCGCACAGTATTTGCAGTCCTCGCCGCATCGCCCGCTGCGCCCGTTGACGATCGTGCACAGATCGATGTGATTGCCGCAGAAATGTTTCTGAAGGCGATAAGCCCCCTCGCCCAGCTCCTCGACCGGCGTATCCATAAAGACGGAGCGATCATCTTCGCGGCTGATACGATAGCCCGCGATGATCTTCTTCGTGAGTTCTGCAATACGATGTTCGCGCATAAAAAATCCCCTGCCTCATAATAGATAGTATTTATGTCATCTATTATAAGGCAGGGATTTGTTTTCGTCAACTAGATATTCGGTTGCGGTTTACTCTGCAAGTAAATCTTTCAACACATTTCGCACGCGTCCGTCATGCACACAGACCTCCGTGATAAAATCTGTGAGGTAGTCGCGGAAAACGCCCTCACGTGCGCAGAGTTCCCGCAGCTCCGGAGCAGCGTCCTCCGTTGTAATATCGTACTCAATGCGGTGCAGGAGACGCGCGATCGTGTGCCGTGTCTCCTGCGAGAAGAAGAGCTTGAGATTCGTCGCAGCTGCCGTACTGCGCGATGCCTGTATGAGCCATGTGCGCGTTATGAGATCGTCGCTGACGTTTGCAAAGCCCTCTTCTGCCCATGCCTCCCCCATCGACGGATTGTCGTCGCGCTCCCCCGCAAAGAAGTGAATCTCCTTGTAGAGCGTATCGTTCAGCAGACGTACGATCTCGGGCTTCGCGTACAGGTGACGATCCCCGCGCACGCGGAACTCACCGTCACGCAGAGCCGACAAGATGCGATGATAACGGATGTTGGTGTAGCAGGTGTAGAGCGTCCCCGTTTGTTTGAGCGTACGATTCAGTGCCATGAGGCTATCATACGGCTCGTAGGCGCACTCAATCGCAAACACTGAGATGATACGGTCAAAATATTCCTCCGCAAACGGCAGCGGGTCGCGCCGCCAGTCGAGGATGTGACAGTGCACGCCGAGCGCGGCAACCTGCTCGTTCTCCGCAATCTCCTCGTATGGCGTAACGGCGTGCATCTCGGCATTCGGATACATCTCCCGCAGCCGCGCAAGATGCTCCGAGCCATCGACGACAAGGATGCAAAGGCGTTCCGCACTCGGTGCAAGGAGGTCAAGGATCTCCGTCCTCACCGTGCAAAGTCCCCATGCTCTGCCCACAGGCGTTCGATCTCGCCCGTGACTGCACTGAGGTAGGATGCCCCATCCATCAGCGCGGACTGTTCTACCTCTGCACGCAGTGCTGTACGGCTTGCACGCACGGCAGCAATATCCTCTGCCATCCGCACGGCAAGATTCTCATACGCACGCGCATCGTCTGCAATCCACGCCGCTTTCCCCGCCGCCGTGAGCATCGCTGTGCCGAGACGCGACGCGTGGTGTGTCTTCCCGCGCAAACTCACAACAGGTACGCCCATATAGAGTGCCGTCGCCGTCGACGCACCGCCCGCATAGGGGAAGGTGTCGAGCGCAATGTCGATGTCCCCATAGTCTCCGAGATAATCCCGTTTTCCCGTCCGCACGAAGATGCGCTTCGCGGGCAGTTTCAGCCCCTCGATCATCTCCAGGATCGTCGTCACGCGCAGGGGACTGTCCACGGCGGCATCCTGCAGGATCAGCTGCGCCTGCGGCAGCTTTTTCAGAATCCGTCCCCAGACCTTGAGACACTCCTCGTTGATCTTCATAAAGTTCTGGAACACACCGAACGTCACGGGCGCATCGGCAGGACGCTCCGCCACCGCACGCGCACGCATCGCACGGTCCGGTGTAAAGTGGAATGCGTGCGGCAGACGCAGCAGCTGCTCACTGTAGAACTCCTCCGTGCCCGCAGGAGACAACACATTGTCCGTCAAAAAGCCATCCACAAAGGGAACACCCGTCGTTGCGAACCAGCCGATGCCCGAAATCTGTACGGGTGCGGGACGGCGCGCAAGCACCATCAGGGTCATACCGCCATCCGTGTGTCCGCCGAGGTCAACGAGCACGTCAATCTCATCCACACGAACCCGTTCCGCCTGCTCCTCGATGGAGAGATTCGCGAGTACATGGTAGTTCACTGCGCCGCGCAGGCTCTCGGTGAAACCATCCGTTCGGTCACTGAGCGAATACGCATAGACATCGTACTGCTCCGTCAGCCCATGCAAAACCCCTTCATAGAAGAGAGACGAGGACGAGCTGAGGAAATGCTGCGCGAGGAATCCGATCCGAAGCCGCTCATGCCGCACATCTGCACGCGGCGCGAGCGGCTTCTCATCGCGGTAGAGCGTTGCATACATATCGAACTGCGCCTTGAGCTCCTTTGGCGTGAGGTTCGGTACGGCGTGGCAGAGATAGAGATAGTTGGAGAAATGCTGCCGCTGGCTGCGGAGAAATTTATCCTCGGTCGCCGCCTCGAAGTATGCCGCAATCGCGCCCTCCGTATCCGCAAGCGCACGGCAGCACGCGCCCATCATCTCGGAGAACCGCCACTGCTCATCCGCAGGAATCTCCTCGTGTGCACGCAGATAGAGGATCGCCTCGATCGCCTCATAAATATACCCCTGATGAATGTCCTCGCGGAGGGCGGTGTAGTCGTCCATCCAACTCATTGTACTGTTCTCTCCAATCTAAAATATGCAATCTCGGGTGGGCAGCCGATCCGCAGCGGGAACCAGCTTCCGTTGCCCGTGTGCACATAGCCGTAATTCTCACCGATGCGCACCATGCCACGCGTGTACTTGAACACGGGAAAGAGCGGCTGACCGAGGATGCCGAACTGGCTGCCGTGCGTATGCCCCGTCAGCGTGAGCGGAACAGAGCCGTGTGCCGCCGAATCGTCGATAAACTCGGGATGGTGCGCGAGCAGAACGGTAACAGCGTCACGCGGAACATCCGCCATCGCCGCGCTGAAATACGCTTCTTTCTGCGCGTAAAATCCCTCGCCGCGTGCAAAGGGATAGTCCACACCTGCGATGTAGAGTGCGCCGCGCCCTGCGACCTGCTCCGCAGTGTTCAGCACGATATGCACCTGCCCCTCGCGCTGCATCTGCTCGACGAGCGGCCGCGCACCGTGATAGTACTCGTGATTGCCGATGCAGTAATAGATGCCGTCGCGGAAATCTCCGACGTGTGCAGCGAGCACCTCGGCGGCACGCTCGTTCAGCGGCTCATCATCGAACACATCGCCCGTCACAGTGAGCAGATCCGCGCCTCCCGCAGCAGCCTCGGTGAGCAGTGCGTCAAAATCCTCCACGGAGAAAAATGTACCGAGATGCACGTCGCTGATCTGCGCGATCACCATGCCGTCCGCCTCGGGCGGCAAGTTCGGCACAGGGATTGTATAGTCTCGGCGCACCGTATTATACCGCTCGACAAATGCACCATAGCTGCTGAGCAGGAAGCCCGCCGCAGGGTAGAGTGCCGCATTTTTCAGCACGCGCCGACGCGCCTCATCGTATGGAGCGTTTTGCGTCCGTCGCCACAGGAAGCGCACACCAACCGCAATCACAACGAATGCAAGTACCAGAAGCTGTGCCACGAGCAGCAGGATGATCGGCAGCGTGAGCATCCCCGCCCAGCCATCCGTCCGATGCGTGCTGAACAGGAAGAACAGACCGCCGACACTGCCGAGCTCAAAGAGCGCAACACCGATGCGCACCGCACGAAGCCGCCGCCCCTCTGCAAGATAGCGCAGAAAATAGAGACTGAGTGCGAGCGACGCAAGGACGACGAGCAGAAAAATTACCAAAGCAGTGAGCAAATGTACCTCCTTACTGTGGTCAAAGCCCCGTAATCATCGAAACAAACGGAATCGACGCGACGGAGATGAGCGTCGAGAGCGCGATGATCTCCGTCATGAGCGGGTAGGCGACCTTGTTGTAGAGGAGCGCCACCATCGCCACCATGCCACCCGTCGGTGCGGCGACAATGACGAGACTGCACCCGAGGATGTACGGATTTGTGACAAAAAGCTTCATTATGAGGAGAAGCGGAATCGGCAGCACCACAGCCTTGAGAAAGGTATAGATGAGGAGCTTGCGATCCGTCAACATATGACGCACATGGATGTCCTTGAGCGACGCTCCGATCATCATCATCGCCAGAGGTGCGGTCATCGCACCGAGCAAGGAGAACGTCTGCGAGAGGAGCGGATGCGTCGGAATCTCGGCGAAATAGATCACGCACGCAATCAGCGAGGCAATGATGCCGGGATTCAGCAGCATACGGACCATCTCAAACCCGCGCCGCTTGTGGATACTGATGGAGGAAACACCGTAGACAAAGAAGAGCAGATTCACGGGGATGAAGAACAGCGTCATATAGACGACCGCCTGATCGCCGTAGACCCCCTGCACGAGCGGCAGCCCCATAAAGAGAGAGTTGTTGAACCAGAACGAGAGGTTGACCGCCCCGCGCAGCCGCCCGCGAAAGCGCAGCAGCAGCGGCAGCAGAAAGCCGACAAGACACATCATCGCAAGCAGCACGGCATATGCGGTGTATGTCTCAATGACCTGATCCAGTCCCATGTGCTCCTCGGCGCGCATCGCCGCCGAGATGATGAGACACGGACATGCAATGTTGACAATCAGCGAGGAGAACTGCTCCTGATTGTTCGGAATGATGATCTTATAGCGGCGAGCAAGTGCCCCCGCTAGGATCATCAAAAAGAATACAATCATCTGCCCCAAAATCAGCATGACATTACCTTCTTTTCAGTTCGTAAATCCCTATTTCCCTAAAAATACTTCCCTATCCTTGTGCCTCTTCCAACAGCGGCTTCAGAAATTGCCCCGTATAGGACTCTGCGACCTTTACGATCTGCTCTGGCGTCCCCTTCGCGACGATGGTTCCCCCACGCACGCCGCCCTCGGGGCCGAGGTCGATCACATAGTCCGCCGCCTTGATGACATCGAGGTTGTGCTCAATGACGACCACCGTATCGCCGCCGTCCACGAGCCGCTGCAGGATGACGAGCAGCTTGTGGATGTCCGCCGCATGCAGTCCCGTCGTCGGCTCGTCGAGGATGTAGAGCGTCTTGCCCGTACTGCGCTTCGACAGCTCGGTCGCGAGCTTCACACGCTGCGCCTCGCCGCCCGAGAGCGTCGTCGCGGGCTGCCCAAGACGGATGTAGCCAAGTCCCACGTCACGGATGATCTCGAGCTTGCGTGCGATGCGCGGCACATTCTGAAAGAAATCCACCGCCTCGTCGATCGTCATGTCCAGTACCTCGGCGATGGTCTTGCCCTTGTAATGCACCTCAAGTGTCTCGCGGTTGTACCGTGCACCCTTACAAACCTCACAGGGAACATAGACATCGGGGAGAAACTGCATCTCGATCTTGAGGATGCCGTCCCCGCGGCACGCCTCGCAGCGTCCGCCCTTCACATTGAAGCTGAACCGCCCCGCCTTGTACCCGCGCATACGCGACTCACTCACCTGACTAAAGAGGTCACGGATCGCATCGAACACGCCCGTATAGGTCGCGGGATTCGAGCGCGGCGTGCGCCCGATCGGCTGCTGGTCGATGTTGATGACCTTGTCAATGTGCTCCAGTCCCTTGATCTTCTTGTGCTTGCCGGGCTTCCCCTTTGCACGGTAGAGACGTGAGGCGACCCCGCGATAGAGAATTTCGTTGACAAGCGTGGACTTGCCCGATCCGCTGACGCCCGTGACAAGGGTGAGCGTCCCAAGCGGGAACTTCACGTTGATTTCCTTGAGATTGTTTTCCGCCGCACCCACTACTTCGAGGAAGTTGCCATTTCCCTTGCGCCGCTCGGTAGGCACAGGGATGAACTTTTTCCGTGCAAGATACTGCCCCGTGATGGACGCGGGATTTTTCATAATCTCCGCCGCCGTCCCCTCTGCGACCACCTCGCCTCCATGCTCGCCCGCACCGGGACCGATGTCGATGATATGGTCGGCGGCATGCATCGTATCCTCATCGTGCTCCACAACGATCAGCGTATTGCCGAGGTCGCGCAGATGGTGCAGTGTTGCAAGCAGGCGGTTGTTGTCGCGCTGATGCAGTCCGATGCTCGGCTCGTCGAGGATGTAGAGTACCCCCATCAGCCCCGAGCCGATCTGCGTCGCGAGACGGATGCGCTGTGCCTCGCCGCCCGAGAGCGTCCCCGCCGCGCGTGAGAGCGTCAGATAGTCCAGCCCCACATCGAGCAGGAAGTTCAGACGTGCATGGATTTCCTTTAGGATCTCCACGGCGATCTTCGCCTCGCGCGGGGAAAAATCCTTCTCCGCCTCTGCGAGAAAGGCATCTGCCTCGCGGATCGTGAGTGCCGTGAGGGCGGCGATGCTCTTGCCGCCGATCGTGACGGCAAGCGTCTCGGGCTTCAGCCGCGCGCCGTGGCACGCCGTGCATGGGGTCTCCGTCATATAGTCCTCGTAGCTCTCGCGCATCTCCTCCGAGTCCGTCTCACGATAGCGGCGTGCGAGCGTGGGCAGAACGCCCTCGTACGGGACATTGTACTCCTTTTCCTCGCCGAACATATTCGTGTATTGGAAGGAAACGTACTCCTCCGAGCCGTAGAGCAGCATCTTCTGCGTCTTCTTGTCCATGCGGTTCCACTGCGTATGCTCGTCGTAGTCATGCGCACGCAGCAGTGCCGCAATCGCACGCATCCCATACGAGTTCGGATTTTTGGACAGGGGGGCAAAAACACCATCTGCCACGCTGAGTGTCGGGTCGGGTACAACAAGCTCCTCGTCAAACTCCTTGTGACTGCCGAGCCCCGTACAGACGGGACACGCGCCGAACGGGCTGTTGAACGAGAACATACGCGGCGCAATCTCGGGGAGCGAGATGCCGCAGTCCACACAGGCGAAATTCTCGCTGAACATGAGAAGTTCCCCATCCACCACCTGCACGTAGACCACGCCGCCACCCGCACGCAGAGCCGTCTCCAACGAGTCTGCCAGACGGCTCTCCATCCCTGCACGCACAACGAGACGGTCAACGACAATCTCGATCGTATGCTTCTTCTGTTTTTCGAGTGCGATTTCCTCGCCGAGGTCGCGCAGTTCTCCGTCGATGCGGACACGTACATAGCCGTCGCGGCGAATCTGGTCGAGGATCTTGCGGTGCTCGCCCTTTTTTCCGCGCACGAGCTGCGCCATGATGAGCAGCTTCGTCCCCTCGGGCTGCGTCAGAATCGCATCCACCATCTGATCGACGCTCTGCTGCGCAATGGGCTTGCCGCAGCTCGGACAGTGCGGACGCCCCGCACGCGCATAGAGCAGACGCAGATAGTCATAGACCTCCGTCACCGTGCCCACCGTCGAGCGCGGGTTGTGGCTCGTCGTCTTCTGGTCAATCGAGATCGCGGGCGACAGCCCCTCGATATTGTCCACGTCGGGCTTGTCCATCTGCCCGAGGAATTGCCGCGCGTACGCAGACAGCGACTCCACATAGCGCCGTTGCCCCTCGGCATAGATCGTGTCAAAGGCGAGCGAGGATTTCCCCGAGCCGGACAGCCCCGTTACGACAACGAGCTTGTCGCGGGGAATCTCCACATTGATATTCTTTAGGTTATGGGCGCGTGCGCCCTCGATTTTGATACTTTCGTTCATTTTCCCCTCCATTTACTGTCCTACCATTATAGCGAACAAAGGACAAAAGTAAAGTTTTCGTAAAAACTGTATCTACTCTCTAGGGAATCGCTGATAAAATGAAGCCCGTCAGATTGGCGTAGATTTTTTCGTCCGATTGAGGAGGCAAACCGGACGCATAGCCAAAGCTATGTGGAGGATTTGCCGACAAAAAGCGGGCAAAAAAGATACGCTAAGATGGCGTGGCTGAATTTATCAGTGCTTCCCTAAATCTCAATTTGTCGACGGATTCGACATATGAGGCAAATTCGTTTTGTAAAGATAACGGCGGTACTCGAATATATGCTTCTTCAATATCTGCATTATATAACCGCTGAATAGTACCACCTTGTGTGACATTCCATGGTTTTGTCTGATAACAGTATAATAAGTATGTATTCAAAACTTCATGTTCATCATTCGACAGCCAGACAATATTAGAATCTTGAAAATATGCAGGTTGACCATCAAACACAACGGTCTTCCCGATTGTCCCAGCAGCTGAAATCAAAACATCCCCTTTTCTGGGATATGGGTATTTCGCTTTATATTCTTCATATTTCTCTCTTTTTATATATGCGTCCGCAGCTCCTCCAAATGTAGAAATTTTATAAAACGGAATTTCTTCCAAATCGTACGTTTCATTTTTCATAATACGCTTACACATCAAGACTTTTCCTATATCCCCTAATTTCTTCATTGGAAAATTTTTGGCTTCAAACATTTCGACAAATCGGGATTTGACTACCCGCTGATATACTTTTGATGGGCGATTTTCACATTGGATTGGTTCACCATTGCGTATTGCAAGGTTGTATCAATCTTCGTGTGACCGAGAAGCACCTGCACCTGTTCAATCGGCATCCCCTTATCAATTGCTCTTGTCGCAAGCGTTCGACGAAACTTATGCGGATAGACACGTTGGATTGCAAGGCTTTTCCCAATGTTACGCAAACGAATCTCCACACCACTGATTTTCAGTCGCTGATGAGGTGCGTGTAAGCTCACAAAAAGTGCCGGATTCTCATCATTTCGCGTTCCAATATACTCCAATAAATGCAGCTTCGTTCGCGCATCAAAATAAACGGTTCGCTCCTTATTTCCCTTCCCGAGCACAACACACTCACGACGATCAAAGTTGAGATCTTCAATATCCAAACGCACGAGTTCACCAACGCGCACGCCTGTGGACGCAAGAAAATCAATCATTGCCAAATCGCGTATGTCTTTACAATGATCTCTGAGCCGCTCCAATTCTTCATCCGAATACGCCGTCTTGATTGTCTTTCCGGTACGTATTTTATGAATACGACGTGCAGGGCTCTTAATGATGTGATCCTCATCCTCCATCCACGAGAAGAACGAAGAAAGGATTCGTCGAATATTGTCGAGTGTGGTTTTTCCTACTTGGTTTTGTTCCTCATAGGAGGCAAGATATGTCCGTAGGTCTGCGGTTTCCATTTGCTTAACAGGTTTTTCTGAGATCTGAAAGAAGCGCTTTATTGTAAAAGAATAGTATCGTAAAGAACGCTCCGAACAACCTTCCACCTTTTTCGCTGCTAAAAACATATCCAGATATACGGCATTGTCAAGACAAGAAGCAGCTCCTTTGTTATCTTCTATGACCGTCTTCCCCCAAAGGGCATGAGTCAAAGCATTATGCAGCATTTCCATCTGTGCATTATTCAAACTTCCTACCATGCCTTGCTCTACTTCCTTGATGAATGCTTTGTTCATACTGCATCTACCTTTCCATATCATCTCACAAAACAAGGCAGGACGGCTTTTAGCGAAAATATTTATCTATCAGCTGTTCTTTTTCTTTCTTCAACTCCTTAATTTTCTCTTCTGTGTCAAATCTCAATTTGTCGACGGATTCGACATATGCGGCAAATTCATTTTGTAAGGATAGCGGTGGAAGTGAGATTTTGATTCGCAACAAATCCGACCGTGTCAGGCTTGGAAGTGTCATTTGCTTATTCAAAGTCATAAAATCAAATGACAGACAGAAATAAAAAAGATACTCCACTCGTAAGACATTTTTTTGAGGTATTACACCAAATGCAGTATCAATATTCCAAAAAGGTTCTTTCACCCAAATGGGGGAATTTATAGTTCCTTTACGTCCAACAACAACAGTATTGGCAGGACATAGAAAATCATCTGCATAGTCTATTATGCCACCACTGCCATATACGGGATATTTCCCCTGAGCGTTTTGCACAGACTTATAGTCTTTACCTTGTTTAATATCAACAACATCATCCCATTCAACACAAGAGAACTTTTGTTTATCTCCAAACATCTCAACAAATCGGGATTTGACTTGCTCATCGTATTCTACAAGTCGTTTTTCCTCTATTTCAATCTTTTCCCTAATCGTTTCAAACGTTTGAACAATCTGTTCTTGTTCCTCGATTGAAGGTAACGGTATAATGTATTGTAATATTTTATTCTTATCTCCACGCGGCATTTTTATCCCTTGAGAAAATGCCATTGTATACTCAAAAAACATATCTTGAGACAGAACGTAGTATAAATATTGTGGAAGCAGTCGCTCTATATCATTACTGCGAAATACTAACACATCATTTGAGCAACCTCCTTTTTTGGTCGATAACCAAATTTTTTTGAGGTACGGTCGTATATTAGAGATCAGAACATCATGGACTTGATAAGGAACAATCGAAGCTATAGGTGGCATTCCTTGGTAATCCTGAACACCGCCCCGCTCTTTTACCATATTATCTGTTGTAATATAGTCCACTATATTTATGTCATCTATACGAATACGTTCACTAACATAAGACGCAACACTTCCCAATGGACTTGAAGGATATATTCCATGATACTGTGTGAATTTATATTTATTATTTGTATTAATTGATTTATCGAATCCCACAGAATTAAAGTCCATCATATCTGCAAGTGAAGTGATATGCACATATGTACTCAGTATCTCTGGAACACCATAGAGTTGTCCAATAAAGTTCTCACGAATAAGCGTATTTATCTTTTCTTTGCTCTCCAAATTTTGAGGGTCGAAAAGAGGCGTAACAATCCCCTCAACTCCCTTGAGTTTCTCGATGACATCATCAGCATCCATGCTGTTTATAGAATAGGTATTCCCATTTCCTAGATACTTAATTCCTTCGCGTCCTTTCGATTCGCTCCACTCATATCCAAGAAAAACCTTTTGTTCTTTATTGTCAACAGGCGCATTGACTACGACAACGTCCCGATGATTATTTCTCGCTAAAAGATAAAAATATAACTTTTCCTGCTCAATCACGCGAATGAACGAAAGAAGAAGTTCTGTTTTTTGTTCCTCTTGTTCTTCGGAAGACAGCTGCTTAAATTTCTTTTTCTTAGCTTCTTTGTATTTCTGACGAATTTTCCTTGCCTCATCGCTAAGTCCTGTTAGATTTTTCTTGTCTGCCTCGAACACTTCCACATAGGCGTTAAAATATGGCACACAAAGAAAATCATCCCCATCGCCGCACAAGAATGCCTGATATTGTTCAAACTCCACATCGATTACGGAGCAGTAATCCTCCAAAAGTGCTTGATCCTGATAGACACCATCGTCCTCAAAGTTGCTAGAAAACCACGCTACAACCCGATTCCTGCAATGCGCTGCCAACGACGGCTTTTCTTCACGACGTTCAAGGAACAGCGTCACTGTATTCGTACCTGTTTTTCCAAATGTCCCACTACCAAGATATGCGATAGAAACAATATTAAAATATTGTAGAATAATCTCCCGACAGACAGAGTAGATTCCACCCTTATTCAAAATACTGCTGGGTAAAATAATGGCGGCAATGCCGCCCCCCTTCAAGAGTTGTTTGGCACGCTCCACAAAGAATGTTTCAATCGCGTTATTTTTTGCTCGATCTGATACACTGTCGGTTAATTCATAGGCTGACAGACCATCATTTGAAAGGGTTTCCAAAAACCCCTTTACACTGTATGGAGGATTTGCAATAAGAATGGAGTATGTTCCGTTTTTGACATCAGAAATATCTTGCGACAACGCATCATTATAGCGAATTTGTATACCATCCTGCCCATACATATAGGCAGAAACCTGCGCCACCTTTGACAGGCGATATTCTTTTTCGATTCCGATGATATTTTCATAGTAGGTATGAATATCGGTATCTCCAGTTTTCTCCACATAGGTACGTATCTGGCTGGCATACTCCGTCAGGAAATGCCCCGCTCCGCAGGCATAGTCAATCACCTTTGGAATTTGATTCTCCTCTTTTATCATTTGCTCCAAAGGTAATGCGGAAATCAAAAATCGAACAATGGGAATCGGCGTAAAAAACTGACCTTCACTCTGCTTGATTCCCTGATCCAGAAAGCCTTCAAAGAGATCTCCCAAAAACTGATTTTGTTTGTCACTGCCCAACTTGATGTCCTGCACCATGCGGACAACTTCTTTCAATATGATAGAGTTCTGGTTAAACAGTTCCTCATTATGAACATCCAATATTGCAAACGGATTATTATTAAAGTATTTGAGCTCACGAAAATAGTTAAGAATGGTTTCTTTTGCCACATCTGTTTTGCTCTTCAAAAAGCGGAATGCTGCTTCGACCTCTCGATTTTCCACATAGGTAATTTTGTCATCAAAAAATTCCTCCATGCCTGTCTTATACAGTTCATGAAGGCGATCATGCAAATCAAAATAATTGTCGTAAGCCGCGCCTTTCCAGTAGCAGCGAAGCTCAGATGCATTGTATTTCTCATCAATAATCTTTGCCAAGAAAAGATTGATGAGCTTATCAAAAGCATTTTCTTTGCTGGAAACATTATATTTACGCAAGATAGTTGCATATTCATTATACTTTTTCTGCATCGAAACAGAATCGATCTCCTGCAAATCTGTGATCGCCAGTTTTTTATTTCCTACTTGAAACGGTGCGATATTTTTCTCAAACACGCCATTGGTACTATAATCCTGCTGATAGGTTTCTTTCCATACAGAAAAATACTCGTAATGTCCGCCGTTCTCTGCTCTCACGGAAGCATAGCTTTGTAATTTTTTGTTGGAGCGCAGATACTCTTCATTATCCAGCAAAGTAATCACATGATAGAATGGAACAGTCCCCTTTTCTGTATAATCCGCCGCATAAAGGACAAGGTAACGAGCCTTTCGATAGGTGTTAAAGTAGTTAAACAGCTGACCGCCCGTCTTTTTCACTTTGTTCCACGCAAGGGCAAACTCATCATTGTCTGTCTGTTCCGTCGTCTTGCACTCAATAATCATGTATGCATTGTTGTCGTTATCAGAGATGAGGATATCTGCATACCCCGCCTTATTATCATCATGACCGCCCGGAACCCCTGCCTCCAAATGCAAATGTTCCGGTTTATAACCCAATGCCAGAAGTCGACAGACACAGTCCAGAACAACAAAGTTTTCTGCCTGACTAAAATTCAGTGTTGTTGCCCGTTCATATTTCAGTTGTTCCGGATATGTGATCGATTCAGCTGCAAAATCGACAATAATATGGCAGTTCGTAGGAGAAAAATATCGATCATATCGGTTATCTTCTACTTCTTCAAAGCCCAAACTAATAAGAGTTTCTCGTAAGTTATTCTGTCGGATCATAGCAGTTTCCCTCACACGGTTTTTTGCTTCTTCGGCAGTTCGCCCTCTAGCTCCACAATCATATCACGCAGCTCCGCCGCACGTTCGAATTCGAGGGCGCGAGATGCCTGCTGCATTTCGCGCAGGAGGCTCTTGACGAGGTTCTCACGCTCCTTCTTGCCGAGTTTTTTCTTCGCCTTGCCGTCCTTTTTTCCATAGGGTGCTCTGTCCTCGGCGGCGACGAGTGTCATCTCGATGAGCGGGACAATGGGCTTTTCGATGGTCTTCGGCGTGATGCCGTGTGCCTCGTTGTATTCGTTCTGGATCGTGCGGCGGCGTTCCGTCTCGTCAATCGCACGCTGCATCGAGCCCGTGATGACATCGCCGTACATGATGACGTGTCCAGCCGCGTTGCGTGCGGCGCGGCCGATGGTCTGAATAAGTGCGGTATCGGAGCGCAGAAAGCCCTCCTTGTCCGCATCAAGAATAGCGATGAGCGACACCTCTGGCATATCAAGCCCCTCGCGCAGGAGGTTGATCCCAACGAGCACGTCAAACTCTCCCGCTCTCAGGTCGTGGATGATCTCCGCGCGCTCGATGGTCGCGATGTCCGAGTGGAGGTAGCGCACCTTGACACCCGCTTCGCGCAGGTATTCGGTGAGGTTCTCCGCCATGCGTTTGGTAAGCGTCGTGACAAGGACGCGCTCATTGCGCTCGATGCGCACGCGGATCTCCGAGAGTAGGTCGTCGATCTGTCCGTCAAGCGGGCGCACCTCCACCACGGGATCAAGCAGCCCCGTCGGGCGGATGATCTGCTGCGCGACCTGCTGTGCCTGCTGCATTTCGTATTTGCCGGGTGTTGCGGAGACGTAGACGATCTGGTTGACGCGTGCGGCGAACTCCTCGAAGGTCAGCGGGCGGTTGTCGAATGCGGACGGCAGACGAAAGCCGTTGTCCACAAGCGAAACCTTGCGGCTGCGGTCGCCGCCGTACATGGCGTGAATCTGCGGCAGGGTCACATGGGACTCGTCGATCATGATGAGGAAATCGGCGGGGAAGTAATCGAGGAGGGTATACGGCGTGTCCCCTGCGTTCCTGTGCGTAAGGTGGCGCGAGTAGTTCTCGATGCCGGAGCAGTACCCCATCTCCTCGATCATCTCAAGGTCGTAGTTCGTGCGCTGCTCAAGTCGCTGCGCTTCGAGAAGTTTGCCCGCACCCTTCAGCTCATCCAGACGCTGCGCAAGCTCCGTACGGATGTCCGCCATCGCAATCTTCATATCCTCATCGTCCGTGACGTAGTGGGACGCAGGAAAGACCATCGAATGCAGACGCTCGCCGTATACCTCGCCCGTCATGGCATCAAACTCGATGATGCGCTCCACCTCGTCGCCGAACATCTCGATGCGCACACCGCGGTTGTTGTAGCCCGCAGGGAAGATCTCGACGACATCGCCGCGCACGCGAAAACGTCCGCGCTCGAATGCGATGTCGTTGCGCTCGTAACGAATGGAGACGAGCTTTTGCAGAATCGCCTCGCGCGGTATCGTCTGCCCCTTGTGCACGGAGAGCACCATCTCATGATAGCTCTCGGGCGAACCGAGGCCGTAGATGCAGGACACGCTCGCGACGATAATCACATCACGCCGCTCGAACAGCGAACAGGTCGCGGAGTGGCGCAGCTCGTCGATCTCATCGTTGATGGACGCGTCTTTCTCGATGTAGGTGTCCGTCTGCGCGATGTACGCCTCGGGCTGATAGTAGTCGTAGTAGCTGACAAAGTAGCCAACGTAGTTGTCGGGAAAGAAGGACTTGAACTCGCTCGCAAGCTGTGCCGCGAGCGTCTTGTTGTGCGCAATGACAAGCGTCGGACGCTGCACACGCTCGATGACCTTTGCCATCGTATAGGTCTTGCCCGTGCCGGTCGCACCGAGCAGCACCTGCGCCGCCATCCCGTTCTCGATGCCGCCCGCAAGATCCGCAATCGCCTGCGGCTGGTCGCCCATCGGCTCGAACGGCGCAACGACCTTAAATGGGATCTCCTTCTCAAAGATCGTCGTATTGAGTTTCGGAACCATCGCCATCGTGCGCCCTCCCCGTCACTGTCGAAAAGTCATTCTGTCATTATAACGCATTCAACGTGTGATGGAAATAGCCGCACACAAAAAAGCACCCGACAGGGTGCTTTTTCATCAGTATATCAAAGTTTACTGACATCTGCCGCCGTCATGATCTCGACGACGGTGATATCCTTCACGGTGTTAAGGTCGATGAAACCGCCGTCCACGAGCTGTACGACGGGCATTGCCGTAACGCGCGACTCGTCGATGTAGACGATGCGTCCTGCCGAGCCGTCCGAGAGGCGCAGCCAGCAGCCGTTGAGCGCGGCGTTGAGCTTGCGCATAAAGAGCACGGCATACTCAGAGTCGAGCTTGCCGTCGAGCACGTCGGCATAGAGGATCTTGAACACTTCGAACGGCGAACGCTTCTCCGCATAGGTACGGCTGGACGCCATTGCATCGTAGCTGTCGAGCACGGCAAGAGCCTTGCCGAATGCGGAGATCTGATCCCCGTCGAGTCCGGAGGGATAACCCGAGCCATCGCAGCGTTCATGATGCTGAATGATGCCGTTCATGAGATCCTTGCGTCCGGAGAGGTCACTGCTCTCAAGCACCTTAAAGCTGTCGACGACGTGGTTCTTGAGAATGTCGAACTCCTCCTCCGTGAGGCGACCTTTTTTCTCAAGCAGATCTTTTTCGATGAACTGCTTGCCGATATCGAGGAAGAGCCCCGCGAGCACGAGGTTCTGACGGTCGATTCCGCTCAGTCCCATCCATTTTGCCATAAGCCCGCCGAGGATGGCAAGGTGAACGCAGTGATGGAGGTTGTAGTCCCCCTCCTGATTCATCGTGTAGATCATGGAGACCGCCGTCGCACCCTCTTTATACAAGTCACGCAGACGCCCACTGGACATGACCTCTTGGAGAATGCCCATGTTGAGTTTGCCGGAGACAGCCGCTTCCTGAAAGAGCTTTTCCATCTCCGTGTAGACGTAGCGATAGTCTTCCTCATACTTACTATCCAGCTTTACGTCACGCTCGGGAGCCGCCTTGCCCGTAAAGGGTGCCGATGTTGCGTCTGCCTTTATCGCCTTCTCCTTCTGCACAGCGGCAAGGATACTGTCCTCATCGACGTAGACAGACGCAATGCCCTTCTCTTTGAGAAGGTTGATCATCTCCCGATCCAGAACCGTGCCGCCCTCGACGAGCACGATGTCAGACTCCTCGTCATACACCGTACGCCCGATGAGCATTTCAGGCAGCAGGCTTCGGACAGCAAACGCTTTTAACATGATGTTTTCTCTCCCTTTTCTTCCTTGAACAGAGCATCCTAATTATCCCTTGACAACAATATTGACGAGCTTGCCTGGGACACAGACGACCTTCACGATTGTTTTGCCCTCTGTGAGTTCCCTCGCTCGGGGCAGCTCGGTGACAAGCTGCTCCATTGCTTCTTTATCCAGATCAGCGGCGATCTTGACGCGGTCACGCACCTTGCCGTTGATCTGCAGCACCACCTCGATCTCGTCCTGCGTGAGTGCGGACGCATCATATGCGGGCCACTTCTCGGCGTGCACACTGCCCGTGAAGAGTCGTGCCCACAGTTCCTCCGTGATGTGCGGCGCAAACGGCGCAAGCATCCGCAGAAGCATGGTCGCCGTCTCACGCGCAAGCGCGGGGCTGAGTTCCTTATCCTGAAATGCGTAGAACGCATTAACAAGCTCCATGATGGAAGAGATTGCCGTATTGAACATGAAGCGGTCACGCACATCTTCCGTGACCTTCTTCACGGTCATGTGCAAGACGCGGCGCAGTTCGGTCTCCTCGGGCGTAAGTGCCGACGGGTCACAGTCCGCAGGTGCTGACTTGATTGCGCCCTCAAACTGGAGAAGGATGCGCCAGACACGGTTCAGGAAGCGGAATGCTCCCTCAACCCCCTGATCGCTCCAGTCGAGGTCACGCTCCACAGGTGCGGCAAAGAGGATGAAAAGACGCGCCGTATCCGCGCCGTACTTCTCGATGATCTCCTCAGGGGAGACGACGTTGCCGAGCGATTTCGACATCTTCGCGCCGTCCTTGATGACCATGCCCTGTGTCAGCAGGTTCGTGAACGGCTCATCGAAGTCGAGCATACCCGCGTCGCGCAGCACCTTCGTAAAGAAGCGTGCATAGAGGAGATGCAGGATCGCGTGCTCGATGCCGCCGATGTATTGATCGACGGGAGCCCAGTAGTTCACCTTGTCCCGATCAAAGGGCCGCTCGGTGTTCTTCGGGTCGGCATAGCGGTAGTAGTACCACGAGGAACAGATGAACGTGTCCATCGTGTCCGTCTCGCGCGTCGCTTCCCCGCCGCATTTCGGACATGTGCAGTGGAGGAAGTTCTCACTCGAGGAGAGCGGCGATACCGCCCCCTGCTCGAATGACACATCCTCGGGCAGACGCACGGGCAGCTCTTCCTCGGGGACAAGCACCTCGCCGCACTTTTCACAGTTGATGATGGGAATCGGCGCACCCCAGTAGCGCTGACGCGAGATGAGCCAGTCGCGCAGACGGTAGTTGACGCGGCGTTTGCCGTATCCCTGCGCTTCTGCCTCGTCGATGATCGCGCCCATCGCCGCGTGCATCTCCATCCCCGTGAACTTGCCGGAGTTGATCAGGAAGCCTTCCTTCTCAACGTATGCCTCCGTCATATCCTCAAGCCGCAGCTCCCCCTCGGGCGGGCGAATCGTAAGGATCTTGCGGATGCCGTACTTCGTCGCAAACATCCAGTCGCGCTGATCCTCGGACGGCACCGCCATGACGGCCCCCGTGCCGTACTCAAAGAGGACATAGTTCGTGATCCAGATCTCGACCTGCTCGCCGTTGAAGGGATTCGTGCAGTAAAGCCCTGTAAAGATGCCCTCTTTCTCCGACTCGCTTGAGGCGCGTTCGATGTCGGACTGCTTCTTCACACGCGTACAGAACGCGCGAATCTCGTCCGCCTTGTCGCTGATCGCACAGATCTTCTCCACAAGCGGGTGCTCGGGCGCAAGCGCAAGGAAGGTAATGCCGAACACGGTGTCGGGACGCGTCGTGTAGACGGGAATCTCCGTCGCAAGTGCGGGTGCGGGCAGACGGAATTCCAGTCCCTCGCTGCGCCCGATCCAGTTCTCCTGCATGGTCTTGACGCGCTCAGGCCACCCCGGCAGCTTCGCAAGATCGGCAAGGAGTTCGTCGGCATAGTCCGTGATCTTGAAGAACCACTGTGCGAGGTTCTTCTTATGTACCTCGGACTTACACCGCCAGCACTTACCATCCTCGACCTGCTCGTTCGCAAGCACCGTGCCGCAGGTATCGCACCAGTTGACGGAGGCTGCCTTTTTATACGCAAGTCCTTTCTTATAGAACAGCTCGAACAGCCACTGTGTCCAGCGGTAGTAGTCCTCGCGACAGGTGATGACCTCGCGCTCCCAGTCATACGCCAACCCGAGTGCCTTCTGTTGACGCTCCATGTTCTCGATATTCGCATACGTCCACTGTGCGGGATGCACCTTGTTCTGAATCGCCGCATTCTCTGCGGGCATGCCAAAGGAATCGAATCCCATCGGGTGCAGGACGTTGTAGCCCTCCATCGTCCGAAAACGCGCGACCACATCGCCGATCGAGTAGTTGCGGACATGCCCCATGTGGAGTTTTCCCGACGGATAGGGGAACATCTCAAGCACATAATACTTTGGCTTCGTGTCATCCATCTCCGTGTGGCAGCTGCGCTCTGTCTCCCAGATGTTCTGCCATTTCGCCTCAATCTCCTGCGGGCAATATCTCTCCACTATACTCCTGCTCCTCCCAGTATTCCAATCATCGTGCGGCTGCGCCGCAAAATTTTCTACTTAAATAATAGTTTCGTTACATTATACATGAAATAGGAGGAACGCGTCAATCATTATTCATAGTTTACAGTAAGGGTATAGGACTTTTTTCTTATCACCTGTATGTATGAATGCCGTATCAAAGCACGTGCACTCATGCAGACTTCATGATACAATGGAGAAAACATTGATACATTCTGGATCAATCTGACGGATCTCATTTTATGACCACGAGAGCTTTTTCGATAGGAGGTGCGCGTTTGGAACACTATCTTTCCGGCGTCGCTGTGCACGCAGGCCCGGCGCTCGCCATCTTCTTTGCGGCATTCATCCAGTCCATCACGGGTTTCGGACTCGTCATCATTGCCGCCCCCCTCCTCATGTTCTTCTACGAGCCAAAACTCACCGTCCCGATTATGCTCCTGATTGCATGCAGCAGCAATGCCATACAGGGCTTCTTCGCGCGACGACAGGCGAACTACGCACTCATCCGATGGCTCTACCTCGGAATGCTCCTTGGGCAGCCCATCGGATTCTTCTTCTTCAACACCATCTCCAACGATGCTCTGAAGGTCTTCATCAACATTGTCGTGCTCCTGACACTCCTCCTCATGCAGATCGCGCACCGCCGCATCGAAGAACGCCGCCGCAACACTGTCATCACGGGGATGCTTTCAGGCTTTACGGCAATCACGACGGGCATGGGAGGACTGCCGTTCCTGATCTATCTTGCGTATACCAGTATGCCGCCCAATGTGTTTCGCGCGACCTGCTTCGTCTACTTCTTTCTCGGAAATGCAACCTCTCTCATCAGCTATCTCATCGGCGGCTTCCCTCTCACCGCGGCATTCCATGAGTTCATCTATCTCCTGCCCGCACTCGCCGTCGGCATCATTGCAGGACGCGAGAGCATACGCTTCGTCCCCGCTGCCCTCCTTCGGCGGCTCATCTTTGCGATGCTCTATGTTGCTTCGACCTACACAATTGTCTCCATTTTGCTGAAGTCATTATAAGGCATTGCCGCATTTGGCAATGTCTTTTTCGCAAAAAGCAGATACAGAATCCCCCACCCTGTATCTGCCGTATAGAATTAGCCGTTATACTTCTGCACACATGATTGCTGCAGTGATGTTAAGGAATCGCTGATAAAATGAAGTCCGTCAGATTGGCGTAGATTTTTTCGTCC
>NZ_DBHIVL010000005.1:0-50378 GCF_057271695.1 Centipeda sp. (in: firmicutes) | reverse complement strand
CGAAAAAATCTACGCCAATCTGACGGACTTCATTTTATCAGCGATTCCCTAAAAATCCAATGGGGATAGAGGGAGAACTACCACATGAAGAAAGTATATACCTGCTTCTGCACCGACATCATCCACGAGGGACACAGAAATCTCCTGCGTGCAGCGGCAGAACTGGGGCGGGTTACGGTCGGCGTACTCTCCGACGCGGAGATGGTGCGCTACAACCGCTTTCCAACCAAGACGCTCGCGGAGCGCATGGAGATGATCCGCGCCCTGCCCGAGGTCGCGGAGGTCGTCGTACAGGAGCACATCATGTACGACGAGATCCTTGACCGTCTGCGTCCCAACTACGTCGTGCACGGGAGCAACTGGGCGCAGGGGCCGGAGTCCTCCATCCGTCAGAACGTCCTCGCCGCTCTCGCACGCTACGGCGGCGAGCTCGTCGAGCCGCCCTATACGGAGAGCGCCGAGGTGCGTAACATCGACTGGCGGATGCGTGAGCAGCTCGCCATGCCCGAGGCGCGGCGCGGACGGCTGCGCCGTCTGCTCGACATCGTTCCCATCGTCAAGACCATCGAGGTACACAACGGGCTGACCGGGCTGATCGCCGAGAAAACCGTTGTGGAAAGCGATGGCGGGCTCGACCAGTTCGACGCCATGTGGGTCTCAAGCCTCTGTGACTCGACCGCACGCGGCAAACCCGACATCGAGCTGGTTGACCTCTCCGACCGCATCCAGACCATCAACGAGGTCATGGACGTGACGACGAAGCCCATCATCCTCGATATGGACACGGGCGGCACGGCGGAGCATTTCGCCTACAACGTCCGTACATTGGAGCGCATTGGCGTCTCCGCCGTCATCGTCGAGGACAAGACGGGCGCAAAGCGCAACTCCCTCTTCGGCACAGAGGTCGCGCAGACACAGGATACGATCGAAAACTTCTCCGCGAAGATCGCGGCGGGCAAGGCGGCGCAGCGCACCGAGGAGTTCATGATCATCGCACGCATCGAGAGCCTGATTCTGGAAAAAGGATTAGCAGACGCTCTCAACCGTGCATACGCGTATGTCGCGGCGGGCGCGGACGGCATCATGATCCACTCGCGCACGAAGACGCCCGACGAGGTCATTGCGTTCTGCGATGCGTTCCGCACGCAGCATCCGAGCGTTCCCATCGTCGCGGTTCCCTCCTCCTACAACACGATCACGGAGGCGGAGCTTGCGTCGCACGGCGTTCGCATCGTCATCTACGCGAACCAGCTCACGCGTGCGGCATTCCCCGCCATGGAGAACGCAGCACGCTCCATCCTCACGCACCACCGCGCACACGAGATCGACAGCACGCTGCTACCGATCAAGGACATCATCCGACTGATTGAGGTAATGTAATGGGAAACAAATGGAAAGAGATCTGGAACCGCCGCAAGCCCCTCACGGGCGGACTCGACGGCGACTGGGAGCACGTTTATCTCGAGCTGAAACGACTCAACGGTTACGATGTCATGGGCGACGGCATCCCGCTTGAGGCATTTTTGAACTTTCATGAGGGGCTGATGGAACTCCTCGACCTCACACCGGGCAAGAGCGTCTATGAGGTCGGCTGCGGCGCAGGCGCAAACATGTATCTTATGCAGCGCAACGGACTGATCGTCGGCGGCTCGGACTACGCCGAGGGGCTGATCGAAACGGCGCATGCTGTCGTCCCTGACGCACGCGAGATGGGCGCGATGGAGGCGGCGGATATCCCGACGGAGGAGAAGTACGATGCCGTCTATTCCTGCGGCGTCTTCTCCTATTTCCCCGACCACGCATACGCAGCCCGCGTCCTTCGGCGGATGCTCGAAAAGTCGCGGTACGCCATCGCCGTCACGGATCTCCATGACCGCGCGAAACGGCAGGACTATCTCACGTTCCGCCGCGCGAACATCCCAAACTACGATGAACGCTATGAGGGGCTCGGCCGCCTTTTCTTCCGCAGAGAGTTCTTCGAGGACTTTGCACGGGAACACGATCTGCGTCTCGTATTCCCAAATCTCGAAATGGCAAATTACTGGAACACACCGTTTATCTTCAACTGCTTTATGTATCGGAAGTAAGCTATGAACATCAAACGCAACATCCTTCTCAACCCCGGTCCCGCGACCACCACGGATACAGTGAAAGCCGCGCAGCTCGTCCCCGATATCTGCCCACGCGAGCGTGAATTCGGTGCGCTCATGCGCGATCTCGGCGCGGATCTCCTCAAGGTCGTCCACGCAAATGAAACGGAGTGGACGACCGTCCTTTTCTGCGGCTCGGGTACGATCTGCATGGACGCGTGCGTCAGCTCGCTCATCCCCGCTGACGGAAAGCTCCTCATCGTCAACAACGGGGCGTATTCCGCGCGGGCGGCAGAGATGGCGCGCGCCTACTCTGTGCCGCACATCGACCTGAAATTCCCAATCGACGGTCTGCCCGACCTCGATGAGATTGAACGCACACTGAACGAGAACCCCGACATCACCGCCGTCTACACAACGCATCAGGAGACGGGGACGGGCATCCTGAACCCCGTGCGGGAGATCGGCGCACGCGCCCACGCGCACGGTGCAATCATGATCGCGGACACGATCTCGACCTATGCGATGATCCCGTTCTCCGTCGATGAGATGAACATCGACGTGTGTATGTCCTCGGCGCAGAAGGGCATCCAAGGCATGACGGGGCTTTCGTTTGTGCTGGCGAAAAAATCCGTCCTCACAGCGGCAAAGGCATATCCCGTTCGCTCGTACTACACGAATCTCGTCATGCAGTACGAGGGATTCGAGCAGACAGGCGAGATGCGCTTTACCCCGCCCGTGCAGACCGTCTATGCGGCAAAACGCGCCCTCGCAGAGTACTTCGCCGAGGGCGAAACGAAAAAATGGGCACGCCACACACGCACGATCGAGGCGATCCACGAGGGACTTGCAAAGCTCGGGCTAAAGGAAGCCATTCCGCGTGCGCTCCAGTCGGGGCTCGTCGTCGCGGTCGAGTACCCCGCAGACTTTGACTTTCGGCGCGTGCATGATTACTGCTACGAGCGCGGCTACACGATCTATCCCGGCAAGATGCAGACCGCATCGACATTTCGCCTCTGCGCCCTCGGTGCGATTGACGAGACGGACATCAAGGGCTTTTTCCGCGTGCTTGCGGAAGCGCTGCAGGCATAAGACACCTCGAAAGGACACAGGATAAATGCAGGACGATTTCACCGTATTTTGGCAAAGCAACACCCACGCCCGCACGCTTTTTCTCGATCTGCTTGCACGCGGGCAGAGATCTGCCTACGACGACGATTTCCTCGCCGCGCTTGCCGCCTATCGGATGGCTGCCCCCGACTCCGAGCGTGCGGATATCTTTGCCGCACTGTATCTCCTCCATCATGGTGATGCGGAGAATGCAGCGATCTGCGGGGAGCGTGCCTACGCAAAACGTCCGCAGAGTTTCGTCGTGTGGAGCACGCTTGCCGATGCCTACCGAGCGGTCGGACGTGCGCTCGATGCCCTCACAATGCAGGGATACTGTCAGCGCCGCGCCCCCAATGATGCGTTCAACCCGCCCCTCCCACAAAGCCCTCAGCACGAGGCACTCAGCCGCCTCACCCTGGCGACGAATATGTCGAGCTACGCGCCGCTGATCATCGGTCGTGCAGTTCTTGAAAACGGTGTCGTGCAGCTCGTCAACGATATTTACCTCGGCGAGGAGATTCCCACCACGATGCCAAGCGGCAGTGCCCGTTTCTGGGTTGGCATCTTCATTGATGAGGGGTTTCTCTCCATGATGTCACAGGTTCATGAACCCATGCGGCATAACCTCAAGTTCTTCATCAACAATCGGGATGCAACCTTTGACATTCAAAAGGCACGGGAGGTGACGGGCAGTACCCGCATCGAAGTCCCGACAGGCACGTCACTCGTTGTACCTGTCGCGGGGACGACGGAGGATCAGCCGTTTACGATTCAGACTGCTGGAAACGCATATCCCGGCTACCTTGGCAAGTGGATGTTCAGCTATTTCCGCCTCACAGAGACAGCAACACTGCGCTCAGACGATGCTCCCTTTGCCGTCGGTACGCCAATTCGCCTCGGGCACAGTCCGCATCGCAAAAAGCTCGTGCTGAATCTGCTCATCGACGGGCTGTGCTGGCCGGCTGTACGCCCTCTATTTGCGGAGTACATGCCACAGATTGCGAAATTCTTTTCACGCGGCGTCATCTTCGATCAGCATTTCTCTGCATCCGAGCACACCTTCCCATCCATCCCCTCCATCGAGACGGGACGCTATTCCCACCACACACAGATTTTCAACGAACGGGATGCGCACGAGCTGCCATGCACAATGCGGACAGTTGCCGAGGAGATGCAGGATCTGGGCTACTACTGCAGCGCACCGCTCGCTACGGGGCAGACGTTCTACAGCGGTGTATACCGCGGCTATCACCGCCTCATCTCGACGCATGGCTTTCAGCCCGCCTACGAGGGGACAGAACGCCTTCTGCGTACATTGGAGGCACTGCCCGACGTGGATCACTTCATGCTCTACCATACGAGCGATGTGCATCCGCTCAACGTACAAATGCCGCCCAGGTTTTCCACGGAGGTGGAGGCGCACATCCCCCTTTCCGATCGCTTCGTCCCGCTTGATCCGTCCCTGCCGAGTGTACGGACACCGCGTCTGCCGATCTATCTGGAGCAGCACCTCGTGAGCCTCCGGCATATCGACCGCAGCGTCGGGGCACTCCTCTCCTATATCGAGGAGCACTATGACGAGGACGAGTATATTGTAAATCTCTACTCCGATCACGGCTGCGCACTCTTCGACCCCGATCCTGCGGGAGCAGAGACTGACCTCATCGGAGAATACGCGACAGGTGCGGCATGGATGATGCGCGGGGCGGGTGTCCCCACGAGTGGCATTGTGCATGAACTGACGAGCAGTGTCGATATCTATCCTACCCTCGCGCATCTCTGCGGCTTCCCTGTTGCGGCGGACATCGACGGCAACCTGCCCGCTGTCTTTGGCGGTACGGCACGCGACGCGGTCTACAGTACGTCACAGTTCCCGGGGCAGACGTTCAAGCTCGCCGTACGCACGCACGAGCACGTCCTGCGCGTCGAGACACGCGGCTGTACCGCACTGGATGGAACAGCGGACTTCACGGACGCAGAGGCGTGCATCTACCTGCGTGGGCACGAATGTCACCCCGCCTATGCGGTCGACACCGAGGAGCTGCGTGCCTTCTTCTATCCACGCGCACGCAGTTTTCTGCGGGAGATATCCAACAACGGCGAACTGTTCGTACGCTAGGGAAGCACTGATAAATTCAGCTGCGTCACTCTGAGGGTCTATTTTATCAGCGACTTCCTAAGGGCTCTGTCGGGAAAGGACAAAGTATGACAAACGATCTCAGCGTATTCTGGCAGAACAATGAACGCGCATACACGCTCTTTCAAGATCTCATTGCGCGTGCGCAGCGCAACGAATATGACGATGACTTTCTGGCACAGCTGGCTGCCTATCGGGAGGAGTCTCCCGACAGTGAGAAGGCGGACATCTTCGCTGCGCAGTACCTCCTCCACCACGGCGATGCGGAGGATACCGCCATCTGCGGCGAACGTGCCTTTGCCCGCCGCCCCGTGAACTACGAGGTGTGGAAGGTGCTCGCCGCCGCATACGAGCAGCTAGGACGCGACCTCGATGCGCTCGTTTTGCGGGCATACTGTCACAGTCTCTACGGGGATCCCCTCCCTCCGCTGCGTCTCACACATACGCCCGTAAACGAGGCACTCTCCTACCTGTCCGCCGCGCTCGAAGATACGACGTATGCGCCAATGGCAACCTACCGTGCCTACCTCAAGAACGATAAGGTACACTTCCACCGCGATGTCTTCATCGGCGAGACGATGCCGCTGCCGGTTCCTGCGGGCAGCGATCCCTTCTGGGTCGCCTGCTATGCGGACTACGGCTTCCTCTCGGAGAAGAGCTACCTGATCGACGATGTACGCAACGCCCTGTGGTTCGCGGTATACGGGCATCGTGATTTTACCTTTCAGATGCAAAAGGCACGCGAGGTCTGCGGCACAGTAAACATCGCCATCGAGGACGGACAGGAGATCATACTGCCGCTCGCGGGGACAGCAGACGAGCAGCCCCTCTCCGTGGAGACGGCATCGCTCGGGACACGTACCACATATCTTGGGAAATGGGCGTTCAGCTACTATCGCTTGCAGGAGGACACAACCCTGCGCACGACGCCGGATGCGCCCATCGCCGTCGGTATCCCCATCCGCCTTGGACACAGTCCGCACCGCAAACGGCTCGTACTGAACATTCTCGTCGATGCCCTCTCATGGCCGGTCATGCGCCCCCGCTTCGCACAGGATATGCCGAATCTTGCCGCCTTTTTCAAACAGGGCATCCTCTTCGATCAGCACTTCTCCACCTCGGAGTACACCTATCCTGCACTCCCCGGCATCGAGACGGGCTGCTACCCCCATCACACGCAGCTTTTCAACGGGAAGCACTATCACAGACTCGCGCCGAACTTCATCACGCTCGCGGAGCGCATGAAGGATCTCGGCTATCACTGTGCCTCTCCCATGCTCATGTCGGACTGCCTCTACAGCAATATTTTCCGCGGATATGATCAGATCTCTCCCTGCTCGTGGGATACGCACGCTTTCGAGGGAGCAGACCGCACGATACGCTATATCAAGGCATTCGGCGAGACGGATCTCTTCCTCTTTCTCCATGTCTCAGACGTACATCCTTATGATGCAAAAGGGTACAAATTCAATCTGCCGGTGGAGACATCGCTCCCGCTCTCCGACCGGCTCTATGAGGTGCAAGACGGCGTCGCCAGTGTCCGCCTGCCGAATGCGGAGATCTATCAGCAGCAGTTTTTGGATGGTGCACGCAATGTTGACCGCACGATCGGTCAACTGCTCGCCTACGTCGCGGAGCAGTTCGACGAGGACGAATACATCGTGAACCTCTACTCCGACCACGGTGTTCCGATCTTCAGTGTAAACCCTAGGACATGGCTCGTCGACGTCACCGGATAGCAGTCTACGGGTGCGACGTGGATGATGCGCGGGGCAGGCGTCCCCGAAGGCGTTGTCGCGCATGAGCTCACGAGTTCCCTTGACCTCTACCCGACGCTCGCGCATCTCTGCGGCTTCCCCGTCGCCCCCGATATCGACGGGAATCTGCCCGCCGCGTTCGGCGGCACGGCACGCGATGCGGTCTATACGACCTCCATGTACCGTGGGCAGACGTTCAAGCTCGCCATGCGTACGCACGAGCACGTCCTGCGCCTTGAGACGAAGGAGCTCGTCAACGAGGACGGAACGGTGGACTTTGCTGGATGCGAACCGACGATCTTTATGCGCGGTCACGAAGGAGACTCTGCGTATGCAGTGGACAGCCCGGAGCTTCGCTCCTTCTTCTATCCGCGTGCGAGGGATTTCGTACGGGAGATTGCAAACAACGGCGAGCATTGGCCGGCGATGCGTGCGGCACGGCCGGAGTGGTTCGGGGAGAAATGATGGTGGATAGCGCGGAAAGGAGCGTAACGTGACGGATGATTTTTCGGTGTTTTGGCGCAATAATGACCGCGCCGCAGCACTTTTTTACGACCTTTTGGCACGTTCTGCGCGTGCGGAATACGACGACGACTATCTCGCCATCCTTGCCGCCTATCGGGAGGCTGCCCCCGAGAGCGAGAAGTCAGACATCTTCGCCGCACAGTACCTTCTCCACCACGGCGATGCAGAGAGTGCCATCGTCTGCGGCGAGCGTGCCTTTCGGAAACGTCCGCTCAATCTTGAGGTGTGGCGTGTACTCGCTGCCGCCTACAAGACGGTTGGTCGAGAGCTTGACGCTGTGACAATGCAGGGATATGCCTACGGTCTCTATCAGGGAGCGGCAACGGGTGGGGTTGACCTTGACCTCAGTCTGACCGAGGAGATGCAACATGAGGCATTGGGACGACTCACGTTTGCCGTCGGCAGGTGTCTGAACCCACCGATCACCGTCAGCCGCGCCTATTTCATGAATCCCGGGTTGGGCTTTCGCTACGATGCATTCATCGGCGAGGAGCTCCCGCTCACGATGCCGGAGGGCAGCCCGCGCTTTTGGAGCGCCCTCTACACCGAGAATGCGGGGCTCAGCGATCACAGCTATATGCTCTCGGAGGCACGTCACGATCCCTGGCTCGCACGCTACGGGCATCGCAGCATCTTCTTCGATCTGCAAAAGGCAAATGAAATCCGCGGCACGACCGAGATTCGTCTCCCCGCAGGGCGGGAGGCAATCGTCCCCATTGCGGGCACAGTTCCCGATCAGCGGCTGACCGTGACGACGGCATCCACAGGCACACGCGATCTCTATATCGGCAAATGGGCGTTCAGCTTCTTCCGCCTGAACGAAGATACCCGCCTCCATGCGGACGAGGCGGACACCTACGCCGTCGGCACACCGATCCTGCTCGGACACAGTCCGCAGCGCAAAAAACTGGTGCTGAACATTCTCGTCGACGGGCTTTCCTGGGCGGTCGCCCGCCCTCACGCGGAGACGCATCTGCCGAACATCATGCGCTTCTTTGCACGCGGTACGATTTTCGATCAGCATTTTACAACATCGGAACACACTCTGCCGTCATTTCCTGCGATCGAGACGGGCTTCTACCCCCATCACACGCATCTCTTCAACGCAAATGCGGGATGTGAACTGCCGCGCCACATGACGACAACGGCGGAGTACATGAAGGATCTCGGCTACTACTGCGCGATTCCCATGGGCGCGAATCAGGGGCTGTCCCACGGCGTGATGCGCGGCTATGACCGCGTGGTGGTCTCCTCGTGGATTCAAAACGCCGTCGACGGGGTGGATCACGTCCTGCGCCAGCTCCAGGCCTTTGACGAGGTGGATCAATACCTCTATCTTGCCGTGAATGACGTGCACCCCTACGACGGGCTCGGCTATAAGTTCGATACCGCGGTTGAGACCCATCTCCCGCTCTCCGATCGGTTCTTTGACCATACGGAACGCAAGGCGAGTGTCTTTTTGACCAATGCACGCATCTATCAGGAACAATACCTTGAACGGATACGGCAGGCCGATCGGAACATCGGCATCCTCCTTCGATATCTGGAGGAACACTTTTCCGAGGACGAGTACATTGTCAGTCTCTGCTCGGATCACGGCGTTCCCATATTCAACACAGTAGCGGCGGGCAGACACGACATCATCAGCACGAACGTCTCCAATGCAACGTGGATGCTGCGCGGCGCGGGCGTACCCGAGGGGGTTCGCGCAGACGAGCTGACCAGCATTGTCGACATCCATCCGACCCTCGCGCATCTGTGCGGCTTCCCCGCTGCCCCCGAGATCGACGGCAACCTCCCCGCCGTCTTCGGCGGCACGGCACGCGATGCGGTCTACACCTCCTCCCAGTATCCGGGGCAGACGTTCAAGCTCGCCGTACGCACGCATGACTACGCGCTGCGCCTGGAGACAAAGGAGGTCGTCGACGAGGACGGCACGGTCGACTGCGCGGGGGCGGAGGTGGGCATCTACCCGCGCACGCACGAGCTCGAAGCGGACTATGCCATGGACAGCGCGGCGTTGCGTGCCTTCTTCTATCCGCGTGCACGTGACTTCGTACGGGAGATTGCAAATAACGGTGAATTCTGGCCGGCGATGCGTGCGGCGCGGCCGGAGTGGTTCGGGGAGAATTGATGGTGGATAGCGCGGAAAGGAGCGTAACATGACGGATGATTTTTCGGTGTTCTGGCGAAACAACGACCGCGCCTATGAACTCTTTTACAATCTTTTGGCGCACGCGGAAAAGGGCGTCTATGACGACGACTTTCTCGCTCTGCTCGCCGCCTATCGGAAGGCGGATGGTGAGGCAGCACACGCGGATCTCTTTGCCGCGCAGTATCTCCTCCATCACGGTGATGCGGAGACCGCAGTCCTCTGCGCCGAGCGTGCCTATGCTCTGCGCCCGATCCAGGCGGTTCTCTGGGCTGTGCTCACACGTGCCTACGAAGCGCTCGGACGCTGGGCGGATGCACTCATCATGCAGGGCTATGCGGCAAAGCTCTACAATCTGCCGTTCCATGTGGGGCACTATCCGCCGGAGGTATTCACAGAGGAGGTGCTTGACCGTCTCTCCGCCGCGCTGTCCCGCCCCCCGTTCGCACCGATTGCCGTGCGTGCCTCCTACGATCCGGAGAAGGGCATCACGACGGAGGACGGAGTATTCGCCGGCGAATTCCTCCCCGTCGCCCCGCATATCACGCCGCCGCTCTACGTTGGGGTCTATGCGGAGCTGGGTCTACAAGGCGATAAGGCGTGGCAGCTGAACGCCTTGCGCAGTGCATACGGTGTTGCTTACTTCGGCGCGGGGGATTTCACCTTTGACCTCATCCGCTGTCAGCGCACAGGCGGCGCGGCACGCATCGAAATCTCGGAGGGAGCAGAGGCGGTGCTCCCCGTGATCGGCACGGTTCTGCCCGCGCTCGGCATACGACCGCCGCAGCAGCTCCGCGTGCGCACCTCCACCGTCGATACCATCGGATGGCTGAACGTGGCGACGCCGAATTTCTTCCGTCTGAACGAGAAGACGGAGCTCTCCTCGGAACAGGACTTCCTCGTGGGGCAGCCGATCCCGGTCAGACGCGATATGGAGCGTCCCCGTCTCGTGCTGAACATCCTCGCCGATGCCCTCCCATGGCAGGTGCTGCGCGGGAATTTCGCCGAGGAGATGCCACGCACGGCACGCTTCTTTGCGGAGGGGCTGATCTTTGATCAGCATTTTTCCGTTGCGGAGTATACGACGCCTTCCTTTGCCTCCATCGAGACGGGAATGTATCCCCATCGCAGCCAGCTCTTCAACAACAAGATCGGGATCCCCCTGCGGGAGGAATATGTGACACTCTCGGAGCGCATGCGCGATATGGGCTATATGACATCGAATCTGATGGGTGTCGGCGAGGGGATCTATACCGGTGCGGCGCGTGGCTATGATCGCTTTATCACATCCGCATACCGTCAGACAAACAACGAGGGGGTCGCACGCGTCATCCGCCACCTGGACGGGATGGGCGATGCGCACAATTTTATCCTCATCCACTCCTCCGATGTACACCCATGGCCCTCGCCGAGTTTCCAATATCCGACGGCAGCACAGGCACGGCTGCCGCTGGCGGCACGCATGACCGAGCCGATCGGTCCGATCCCGAGCCCCTACCTGCTGCCCAGCCCGCTGAGTCAGGAGGCATACCGCCTCGGCATGCGTGACCTCGACCGCTCGCTCGGGGTACTCTTCGACTATCTGGAGGAGCACTACAGCCCCGAGGAGTACATCGTAAATCTATACTCCGACCACGGCGTTTCCATCTTCAGTCCGCACCCCTACATTGTCGATCCGTACCTCACAGGAGCGTCGTGGATGATGCGTGGCGCGGGGATCCCACGCGGCGTATATACAGACGAACTCACCAGCCCCGTGGATATCTATCCGACCCTGGGGCATCTCTGCGGCTTCCCCGTCGATGACTACATTGACGGCGTGCTCCCGCGTGCATTCGGCGGGCAGGGACGCGCGATCACATTCAGCAACTCGCATTTCCCGACGAAGCCCTACTTCCTCGCGGCACGATCCGCATCTCACGTGCTCTGCCTGGAGACAGAGGAGCCTGTGGCGATGGACGGCACCGTGGACATCGCAAAGGCAAAGGTCGCGATCTACCCGCGTGAACACGAGCATGAAGCGGGCTATGAGGTGGACAACGCGGAGCTCCGCGCCTTCTTCTACCCGCGTGTACGGGACTTTTTGCAGCGGATTGCGAGCAACGGCGAGGTTTTCCCCGCGCCGAAAAACGATAAAAAGACACAGGAGCGTATATGAACGCAAGCGATCTCATCTCCGCGCTCGGCGCGGAGTTCTTCACGGGTGTCCCCGACTCGAAGCTGCGCCCGCTCGTCGATCACCTCATAGCGACCTACGGCGTACAGAGCCCCGCACACGTCATTGCGGTGAACGAGGGCAGCGCGACGGCACTCGCGGCGGGCTATCACCTCGCGACGGGCAAGATGCCGCTCGTCTACCTGCAGAACAGCGGGCTCGGCAACATTGTCAACCCGCTGCTTTCGCTGCTGCATGAGGAGGTCTACGGCATTCCGTGTATCTTCGTCATCGGCTGGCGCGGTGAGCCGGATCTGCACGATGAGCCGCAGCACCTCGTACAGGGGCGGCTCACCCTCCCGCTCCTTGAAACAATGGGCGTGAAAACAATGGTGCTGACGCGTGAGAGCACCCCCGCCGGGGTTGCTGCGTGGATAGAGGAAATGCGCCCCCACCTCGCGGGCGGCGGCCAGTGTGCTCTCCTCGTGCGCGACGGCGCACTCACAGCACCCAAACAGAAGTATGCGAACGACTATACGCTGCGCCGTGAGGAGGCGATCGCACACATCCTCGATGCAGCGGGAGACGCCATCATCGTCGCAACCACGGGCAAGACGGGACGAGAGCTCTTCGAGCTGCGGGAGAAACGCGGCGCGGATCACGCCCACGACTTCCTCACCGTTGGCTCGATGGGGCATGCGGGTGCAATCGCCCTTGGCATCGCTCTCCATCGTCCGCAGCGGCGCGTGATGGTCCTTGACGGTGACGGCGCGGCACTCATGCACATGGGCGCATTCGCAACCATCGGCGCAGCCGCTCCGCCGAACCTCGTCCACATCCTCCTCAACAACGAGGCACACGAGAGCGTCGGCGGCGCACCGACGGCGGCAGGCAGTATCAACTTCCCCGCCGTCGCCGCCAATGTCGGCTACCATGTCCTCCCCACCGCGCAGACAGCGGATGAACTCACGCATGCCCTCGCGCAGCTGCACGAGATGCGTGCCCTCACCTTCCTCGAAGTCCGCACCGCCATCGGTTCCCGTGCGGACCTTGGACGTCCGACAACGACGCCGCATGAGAATAAAGAGGCACTGATGCAGACGCTGAGAGCATAGCAGCGGGGTAGCAGATAGGAAGATTTTTCTCTGTCGAATGAAATGAAAGGAGATGTTTCCCATGCGTCCCCTGCTTCTCATCGGAAGAAGATCTGAGGCGATGAGCAATGACACAAAATGATCTGCGCTCCCTGCGCGTGCGCCAAAAACGACGCAGCTACACGCGCCTCTTTGCCCTGCTCGGCTTCGTCCTCGTGCTTGCCCTCGGCTATGGCGCATACCGCTATTTGAGTCCCGTGGACGAACCTCCTGCACGCGCCGCCGTAACCGCACACGACCGGACATCTGCACAGGAGCAGACAGCCCCCACATCTGCCGAAAATAAGGCGGCGGCTGCCCCCATCAGCGAACCAGCGGAGAAGCTCCCTGCCGAAACGCAGACAAAGCCCGCCGCACAGGCATCCACAGGTACGAGCATCCTCATCAAGAAGAGCGAGTTCCGCCTGTATCTCCTCGCGGACGGGAATCTCGTAAACTCGTGGCCGGTCGCACTCGGCAAGAACGCCGGACAGAAACGTGTGAGCGGCGACATGAAGACGCCCAACGGCATTTTTTCCATTGACGAAGTGCTTGACTCCTCCTACTGGACGCATGACTTTCATGACGGCAAGGGCGAGATCGAGGGCGCATACGGCCCGTACTTCATCAGTCTCGATACCTCGGATCTCTCGGGCGGCGCATGGGACGGCATCGGCATCCACGGCACGCACGATCCCGCAAGCATTGGGACATGCGCCTCCGAGGGCTGCATCCGTATGCACAACAGCGATCTTCTCGCGCTCAAGAAGCAGATCAGTGTCGGCACACGGGTGACGATTGAGGAGTGAGTGAGCGAGCAAAAAGCCGCCTCCCTGCATGGAGACGGCTTTTCCTATAGAAAATACGTTTGTGTTTTGTTCGTTCCTGGAGTATAGGAAGCACTGATAAATTCAGCACCATCATCTTGACGCATCTTTTTTGCCCGCACTTCGGCGAAAAATCCTCCACAGAGCACTCCTCTGCGTCCGGTTTTCCGCCTCGTTCGGACGAAAAATCTACACCAATCTGGCAGGCCTCATTTTATCAGCGATTCCCTAAAAAGAAACAGCACCTCCACCTGAATAAGATGGAGGTGCTGGACGTGTGCTCTACACGCTATATTGCTCCTACTCCTGCCAATACTTTGCGTGGTTCTTGCGATAGGTCTCGGAGTCTTTTGTCTTGATTTCTTCCTCTAGCTTCTGCACCTGCTGCTTCACAGATGCCTTTTCGCTTGGATCAGCGATCTGCTGTATGCTCGACTGGAGCTTCTGCTTGCGCTGCTTCAGGCGGCTGACCTCCTGATCGACATTCTGATCCGACGATACCGTCACAGGAACTCCATCCTCCTGATCGCCCACTGCGGGCTGCACTGCGGACGAGGGCTTCTCTGCTTCCTCTCTAAGCACAGGCTTCTCAGTAGGTGCGAGCACAGGTTTCGCGTCAGCGTTCACGTCGCCAGCCTTCGCAGAAAGTGCTACACCCTTCTTTGAAATCTCAGCGATTGCCGCAGGACCAACGTCGTGCGGTGTAACCTCTTCCGCCTTCTGCTCATCAAGTTTCGGTGTCTGCACAGCTCTTTGCAGTCCCTGCACATCCTCTAGCGCATGATTCTTCTGATGCAATCCTGGAATATGTGGCATATAGACCCCCCCTCTTTCCCTATTGGTGACAATATTAAATCACATGAACCCGAAATAATTACCACCCCAAGAGGCATTCATATTGTTCCCTAGGCGGCAACCACAACGGCAAACACGCCATGGGCGAGCATGTCCTTGCATAAGACGAGCCTGCTTCTTGAGTTTTTTCAGCGTATTCCTAAAAAAGTAACTTGTAGATTTCGGAAAGATGCCGCCTAGGGCGTTCTTTCTGTTTTTATTATAGCAACGATTGTATTGATTGACAAGCAGAAAATGTAACATAAAATTACATTTTCTTCCGCACCAGCCCCATCGCAAGCTCGGCATTGCGTGCGGCTAGGGTGCGCATCTGCGCGAGGAGGTCGGCGTTTGCCGCCGTGAATGTACTGCGTGCCGCCCATTTGCGGCGCACCTCCTTGAGAACGCTCGCGGTCGTGATGTCCTGCAGGTCGTTGACGGGCTTCTCGCCGATGGAGCGGAGGAAGCGGTCAACCTTCGGGTCGTAGGAGATGCCAATCATGGGGACGCCCATGACGCCCGCGAAGATTAGTGCGTGCAGGCGTACGCCGATCATCAGATCCATATTGGCGACGAGGGAGAGCAGCTCACTCGTACTGTACTCATCCGCAAGGACGGTGCACTCCTCTTTCGTCCATGCGGCGACGGTCTTTGCCGTGCGCACGTCCTCGGGGTACTGCATGGGGAGAAAGACGACGCGTGCGTCCATCTCGCAGACGATGGCGTCGCTGATCTCGGCGAGGATCTCCTTGTAGTGCTGCCAGCCCTGCCAGTCGCGCACGGAGATGCCGACGACGGGCTTTGCACCGTCCGCTCCATAGCGGCTGAGGATGGCACGCCCCGCCTCCCGTCCGACGGGATGGATGCCGAGCACGGGATCTGCCGTGCACTCCATCGGCGGACGTGTGATGCCAAGGCGACGCAGTTCCGCCATCGAGCCCTCGTCCCGTACGGTGATGAGGGAGACGCGGTTGCCGAGCCAGCGCATACACTGGCAGGCAAAACGCCCCGTGACAGGACCGATGCCCTGTGCATAGAGCATGACCTTTTTATCAAGCATGAGCGCGAGCAGGATAATGCCCATGTAGTAGTAAAGGCTGCGGCGGCTCGTGACGTTCTGGAGGAGGCTGCCGCCGCCGCTGATGAGAAGGTCGGTGCGGCGCAGTGCCCCGAGGATTCCGCCCATGGCAAAGGAGCCGACGGCGTGTACGCCGTGGCGACGTTCAGTGTCCGCAGGGTCGGCACTGATGACGGTGATATGAAGTTCCGGGTCCAAATCCGCGAGTACTTCAAGCATCGCCGCGAGCATGGCTTCATCGCCCGCGTTCTTCGCTCCGTAGTACCCCGATACAACGATCCGCTTCATCGGGTGAAATGCCCTCCGTTCCGTTTTCCCATTCCTATGACAATCTTCCTTTATTGCACAAAGCGCCCCTTCCGCCCTTACAAGGAGGCGATACTATACCGCTTTCCGCACGCGCTCCAAGAGATGATTCCATGCCGCGACAAGCGCGACAAGCACGACACCAATCGCACCGCCGAGGAAGACGCCGCCGATGCCGCGCACGAGCGACATTTCCACAGGAGTTCTCATATGTGCAAAGGTCTCGACCATCGACCCCTGTCCAATGGTCGCAGCGAGCACGAGCCCGAAGATGATCCACGTCTTCCACCGCCGCGCCGCCCCGTAGAACGCAAGCAGGAAGGCGGGGTGTCCGATCATGAATTCCTTCGTACGCGGGCGCGCGTAAAAGAGCTGTTCCAGTGCCGCGCGCATCTTGAGCTCGACGCCGGGCACGGGCATCCCCGAGGTGTGTCCGCTCCGCAGGACGAGAACGACGAGGGCGCCGATGAGAACGAGTCCGCCGAGGAGTGAGCCGACGCGCACGGGGGTCGCCATGATCTCCCGCAGCTGTCCGAGCACGCCCGCCGAGGCATCGAACTGCCCGTCAAAGATGTCAAACCGCTGCATGAATGCGACAGCGACAAGGATCATCGGCAGAACAAACGTGAGCTTGATCCCACGGAAGATGTCGAACTCAAGGAGATAGCGCGTATCCGTGAGTGCCCCCGAGAGATAGGACGCGCCGATCATGGAGAGCGCACTTGTAATGCCGAGCAGTACCAGCCCCGCGACGAGGATGCGCCATGTGGGCGCATTTTTCTGGAAACGCCGTCCGCGCAGGAGGTCGAGCAGCGCGACGATGGCGAGCGTGGGAAAGAGGTTCGCGCTCGCGAGTGCCGCGACAACGCGCACCTTGCTACCTGCGCCGATGAGGATCGGCATCATCGTGATGAGTGCCGCCACGGCAAAGAAGAGCAGAACCGCCTTTCTCCGTCGGTTCAGCGCGGGGATGATGAGTGAGAGGTAGAGCACTCCCGCCGCCGCAACGCCCATGATGACGAGTGCGCGCAGGATGTGTGAGGGCTCGTAGGAGGCGAACATGCCCGCCCGCCCGATCGTAAAGCCCTTTGCCTCGAGCGCGGCGCGTGTGTCCGCGAAGTACTTCATATTCGTCTCGAGGAGGCTCATATCAGGCGCGGGCTCGTCATAGATGCGCAGGAGATCGATGCGGATGTTCCGCTCCTCGTCCGTCGTCACCCAACGCTCGACAGAGGCATCGATCTTGAGCTTTTTCAGTTCGTCCTTCGGGATGGCGTAAAGACGTGCAACGTGGTCGTAGCCAACCCCCTTCGCGATCTCGTCCATGCCCTGCTGTTTGTAAAACTGCAGCTGGGTCACGCCCTCGATCAGTCCGAGCGGGAGGCGGCGTGCGTTCATCTCGTCGATGGTTGTCTGGAGTGCCTTCGGTGCGCCGAGCGTCTCCTGCCCCGAAAAGACGATTGCCGAGACGGCAATGCCGTCCATGCGGGAGAACACCGCGTGCACATCCTCGGGCGTGCAGTCATGGTAGTTCGAGGGACGCGCAATCACATCAAAGCCCGCCGCATTGACGGCACGCATCTCATCGGACGGCAGCCCGATGTTGCGCTTCTCGAATGCCTCATAGTGATCCTTGACCGCGATGACCTCATCCGTGCCGACCGTATACACGGTGACCCGCGCCGCACCAAAGCGGCGAAGGAGATCCTCCTTCAGCTCGGCATAGGTCACGGGGTCATGCGAGACGACGTAAATCTCTGTGCCGACGATCTTGCCTTCCTCTACCAATGTGCGCCAGCGCGGATCGGTGAGTGTACCCGTGTGATAGGCGGCGAGAAGATCCGCGCCCTGGACGGCGTTTGCCTTGCCGTTTTTGTTGAATTTTTCAAAGGTCGTCTCGTAGACGGCGAGCGAGGTAATCCCCGCCTCCTTCGCGCGGGCGAGCACCTGCTCAGCAGGCAGTCCCTCGCGTGCGGCGAGCTCCAACAGCCCCTCGTAGTCGATGGCGAGCTCCACCGTGCGGGACTTCTCCTCGACGGCATGACGCTCCATCCCGATGAGGAGGCTCGCGATGAATCCGATGAGGATTGCCGCGAGCAGAATCGGATGATAGTGAAATTTCTTCATGTATGATTCCTTGTTACTGTGATGCACGCCCCACGCGAACGCTTAGTTACGCAAGCGGTCGTACACTTATCTGCCTAAATACCTGCGGACTTCTTAAACGCGCTTCGCTTGAACGAAAGAAATCCGCAGGGGGCAGAACGTGTACTTTCCCCGCTTGCTCCACTAGGGTTCGCTTTGGGGCGTTGCACCACATTCGTTCAAGCACATCTATTCTTATTTCCCCGCCGTGAGGATCACCACGCCGTCCTTCGCCTCGACCGTCTGGAATGCAAGGCCAAAGGGGAGGGTGTCAGCGCGTGCGACAAGCACATCAGGGAAAATCCCGTCGAGACTGAGGGCGTTGAGCCCAAGCCCCCGCGCAGAGATGCGTGTCGCCTTGTAGTAGAGGTCACCGCTCTCAATCGCAAAACCACCCTCGAGCGTCACCTCAAAGGTCTGCCCAAAGGCACGCGTCTTCGCCGTAGCGAGGACATTGCCCGGCTGCACGGTGACGGCGACATCGGCGAATTTATCCGCCGCATTCGTGATGAGCTCGCGAATCGCATCCGCATCCACCACGCCCCGCATTTCGATGTGCTCCGCCTCGGTGAGGATCAGCTCCTGCGTCGAGAGGAGCGTGCCCACATCAAAGCGCAGATTTGTGCCCGTGACCGTCAGCTCGCGCACAAACAGCTTGCCGATGCGCCCCTGACGGAGCACACCGTCCATCGCGCCGATCTCACCAAAGATGAGGCGCGGGCTGTCCATGATCGAAAGCTGCACATCCTGTGCGCCCGTGCGCTCGCGCAGCCCATCCGTCACCATTGATGTGACAGCGCGCGGCAGCGTGACCACGCCGCACACAATACTCACGGCAAGAAAGAGGATAAGGGCAGATACTTTCCACATGATGAACTCCTTAGGGAATCGCTGATAAAATAGGCCCTCAGATTGGCGTAGATTTTTTCGTCCGATTGAGGCAGCAAACCGGACGCATAGCCAAAGCTACGTAGAGGATTTGCTAACGAAAAGCGGGCAAAAAAGATGCGCTAAGATGGCGCGGCTGAATTTATCAGTGCTTCCCTAAATCTCGTGATTTGCCTTTGCATTCAGATATGCGCGGATGAAGGGGTCGATGTCCCCGTCCATGACCGCCTGTACGTTGCCCGTCTCGGCGTTCGTGCGCACGTCCTTCACCATCGTATATGGCTGAAACACATAGGAGCGGATCTGGCTGCCCCACTCGATCTTCTGCTGTACGCCCTCGAGTTTGGCGATCTCCTCTTCCTTTTTCTCCTGCTCCAGCTCAAATAGCTTCGCGCGGAGCATCTTGAGACACTGCTCCTTGTTCTGGAGCTGTGACCGCTCGTTCTGGCACTGCACGACGATGCCCGTCGGCTCGTGCGTCATGCGCACGGCGGACGAGGTCTTGTTGATGTGCTGTCCGCCCGCACCGCTCGCGCGGAAATAGTCGACGCGCACATCGTCCATATTGATGGGGACTTCCACAGCATCGTCAATTTCCGGCATAACATCGCACGCAGAGAACGACGTGTGCCGCCGCGCCTGCGAGTCAAACGGCGAAATGCGTACAAGGCGGTGGACGCCCTTCTCGGACTTGAGGAAGCCATAGGCGTTGTGCCCCTTGATAAAGAGCGTTGCAGACTTTACGCCCGCCTCGTCGCCCGGCTGCAGGTCAGCGGTATCGACGGTAAAGCCGTGCCGCTCCGCCCAGCGTCCGTACATCCGCAGGAGCATCTGCGTCCAGTCCTGCGCCTCCGTGCCGCCCGCGCCCGCGTGGAGTGTGAGAATCGCGTCGTTCGCGTCGTACTCGCCCGAGAGCAGCACCTCAAGCTGGAGCGTCTCAAGCCCCTCGGCGATGAGGTTCAGCTCCGCGCGGATGTCCCCCTCCATCGAAGGATCGCTCTCCTCGATGCCCATCTCGTAGAGCGTCTCGGCATCCTCGTACTTCGCCTTGAGGTCACGGTAGGTATCCACGCCGCCCTTCAGCGCGGCGAGCTCCTGATTCAGCTTCTGCGCTGCCGCCGCATCGTCCCAAAAGGACGGCTCGCTCATCTTGTATTCGAGCTCGGCGATCTTCTCCTCCTTCGCGGGGATCTCCAGAGAGATGCGCATCTGATCGAGCTTCTCGCCCAGATCATTCAGTATCGGTTTCAGATCTTCCAGCATAATATGTTCCTTAAATTATTTATTCTTCCCGTGGCAGTTCTTATACTTCTTGCCGCTGCCGCAGGGACACGGGTCGTTGCGCCCGACCTTCTTGCCGTCCTCGTCCTTCTTCGCACTCTTTGCCTCGGCGGGAACGGACTCGTCGCCGTGCGAGGCGCGTGCAGTCGAGAGGTGATCCTCGAGCTTTGACCGCTCGCGTGCGAGGAGCTGCTCGGCGCGGCGCTGTGCGCCCTCGTCCACCACGGGTGCGGGGCGCGACGTACCATCCTCCGCCACAGGGGCAGCGGGCGGTGCAGACTGCGGTGTCACGATGCTCACATGGTACATGAGCGAGGCGATCTGATCCATGATGGACGCCTCCATCTCCTCGAACATCGTGAGAGCCTCGATCTTGTACTCGACAAGAGGGTTGCGCTGTCCATACGCACGCAGGTTGATGCCCTCGCGCAGCATATCCATATGGTCGAGGTGATCCATCCATTTCTGATCGACGACGCGGAGCATGACGACCTTCTCGAGCTCGCGCATATTCTCCTCACCAAACAGCAGCTCGCGCGTGCGGTAGCCCTCCTCCGCGACCTTCTCGAGTTCCTCCTGGATCTCGTCGCGTGCAAGTACCTCGAGTTCCGCTTTTTTCAATCGACCCGCAGGTGCGTACACCTTCTCCGCATCCTCGATGAGCGCGTCCAGCTGCCACTCCTCGGGGTAGAGCTTCTCGTTCGCGTACTGCGTCATCTCGTCCTTGATGATGTGCTTCACCATCGCGAGGATGTTCTCGCGCAGGTTCTCCCCCTTGAGGATCTTCTTGCGCTCGCCGTAGATGACCTCACGCTGCTGGTTCATGACATCGTCGTACTCGAGGACGTGCTTGCGGATGTCGAAGTTGCGCGCCTCGACCTTCTTCTGTGCGTGCTCGATGGAGCGTGTGATGATCGCGTGCTCGATCGGCTCGTCCTCCTCCATGCCGAGGCGATCCATGATGCCGGCGATGCGGTCGGAGGCAAAGAGACGCATCAGATCGTCCTCGAGCGAGAGGAAGAACTTCGACGCGCCGGGGTCGCCCTGACGACCCGAACGTCCGCGCAGCTGATTGTCAATGCGCCGCGATTCGTGGCGTTCTGTACCGACAATGTATAGTCCGCCGAGTGCCTCAACACCCTCGCCGAGCTTGATGTCCGTGCCGCGTCCCGCCATATTCGTAGCGATGGTAACCGCGCCTTTTTGCCCCGCATTTGCGACGATCTCGGCTTCCTTCTCGTGGAACTTTGCATTTAGAACGACGTGCGGGATGCCGTTTTTCTTGAGGACGTTCGACATCTCCTCGGACTGCGTGATCGAGGTCGTGCCGATGAGGACCGGCTGCCCCGTCTCGTGGATCTCCTTGACAGCTCTGCCGACGGCGCGGTACTTCGCCGCCTTCGTCTTGTAGATGACATCCGGCTCATCGATGCGCTGGACGGGCTTGTTCGTCGGGATGACGATGACGGGCAGATTGTAAATTTTCAGGAATTCGTTTTCCTCGGTCTTTGCCGTGCCCGTCATGCCCGCGAGCTTGTCGTACATACGGAAGTAGTTTTGGAAGGTGATGCTCGCGAGGGTCTGTGACTCGCGCTGGATCTTCACGCCCTCCTTCGCCTCGATCGCCTGATGAAGCCCGTCGGAGTAGCGGCGTCCCTCCATCAGTCGACCCGTGAACTCATCGACAATGACGATCTCGTCGTTCCGCACGACATAGTCGCGGTCGCGGTGCATCAGAGCCTTCGCGCGCAGTGCCGCCGTAAAGCAGTGCGATAGTTCGATGTTCTCGGGGGCGTAGAGGTTCGTGATACCGACGATTTTTTCAATTTTGGGTACGGCAGAGTCGGCGGGTGCGACGGTCTTCTGTTTCTCGTCAACCGTGTAGTCCTCGCCCTCCTTCAGGTGGCGCACCGCCTCCGCCATGACGCGGTAGTTGTCCGTGGACTTCGTGCCCGGCCCCGAGATGATGAGCGGCGTACGCGCCTCGTCGATGAGGATGGAATCCACCTCGTCAACGATGGCGTAGTGAAGCGGCCGCTGCACCATCTGCGCCTCGGAGAGCACCATGTTGTCGCGCAGGTAGTCAAAACCGAACTCATTGTTCGTGCCGAACGTCACGTCCGCCGCGTACGCCGCCTTGCGCTCGGGAAAGTCCATGTTGTGCGCGATGAGACCGACCGAAAGTCCGAGGTAGCGGTAGAGCTTGCCCATCCACTCGCTGTCACGGCGTGCGAGGTAGTCGTTGACGGTGACGACGTGGACGCCCTTGCCCTCGAGTGCGTTCAGATAGACCGCCGTCGTCGCGACGAGGGTCTTGCCCTCGCCTGTGCGCATCTCCGCAATCCGCCCCTCGTGGAGGCAGATGCCGCCGATCATCTGCACGTCAAAATGACGCATGCCGAGTACGCGGCGCGAGGTCTCACGTACGACGGCAAACGCCTCGGGCAGGATCTCCTCCATCGTCACGCCCTCTGCGAGCTGCTCGCGGAATTTGCGCGTATAGCCTGTGAGTTTGTCATCGGTAAGGTTTGCCATCGTGGGCTCGAGCGCGTTGATCTGCTCAACGATGCCACGGTAGCGCGCGATCTCCTTGTCATTGTTGTCGCCAAGGAAGCGTTTGAGAATCGAAGATATTCCGAACAAGTAGTTTCACACTCCTATGTTTGTGCTGTGGCTCTATGATAATACCGTACGCAAAAAAACCTGTGCCAAGACAGTATTCGTTTCATTATAACACAAAGCCCCCGCCTTTGCATAATAAATGTTGCAAGGGCGGGGGCAGGGCAAATTGGACGTTTAAGGATCGCTGATAAAATGATAGAATCGCAGCATACATCGACCCATCAAGAAAACTTGACGAAACATGGTAGTCATGTTAAAGTAATATGAAAACCAGAATAACATCCTTATGGAGAAGTCGCTCTATGTGCATGCGCTGCACGATGGACTATAGTAATCGGGAGGAAATGCTGTGACGGAAACCGGAAAACACCTGACTCTTTTGCTTCTGCTGTGTGCCATGTTCTTTCTCGGAAACGAGACACTCGCCATCACCGATCAGGTAGAGTCGAACTATGTGCTTACGGCAAAGGAAATGCTTGCTTCGGGCGACTATTTTTCGCCACGCATCTATGGAAGGTACTGGTATGATAAGCCGGCATTCTTCTACTGGGAGCTGATCGCTGCCTTTTCGATCTTCGGCACGACAGATTTTGCGGCACGACTCTTCCCCGGTATATTCGCAAGCATCGGCGTTCTCCTGACCTACGCATTTGGGCGGCAGATCTACGATGCGCGAACGGGATTCTTCGCCGCAGGCATTCTCGCAACCTCCTTTGGCTACTGGATCGTTGCAAAAAGCGTCATTACCGACGCAACGCTGTTCGTTTTTCTCAATGCCTCACTCGCGTTCTTCTACCTCGGATACAGGCGTGATCGACGACTCTACTATGCGTCATGGCTTGCTGCGGGGCTTGCCGTACTGACGAAGGGGCCCGTCGGCATCGTCCTGCCGGGGCTCATCATTCTCGCATTCCTGCTCGTACGCCGCAATATCGGCGAACTGTTGCGCATGAAACTGCTCGGACTCGGACTCTTTGTTCTTGTGGGCGGCAGCTGGTACGCAGGAATGTACGCACTGCATGGCACGGATTTCATCTCGAACTTCTTCGGGGTACACAATGTCCTGCGTGCGACCGTCGCGGAACACGGCGCGTGGGATGTCTGGTATTTCTACACCGCCATCTTCCTTGTCATCTTCTTCCCGTGGAGCTTCATGTTGATCCTTCCACTGATCCGCCGTCTGCACAGAGGACTACGGGGGATTGCGCCGGATACGATCTTTCTCCTGATCTGGGCACTTGGTGTCAACGCATTCTTTCAGTTGATGGCGACAAAATACTCGACCTATACCCTACCGGCACTGATGCCCTTTGCCCTGCTTACAGCACGTCTCCTGATGCCATATGGACATTTCATGCGCCGTCTGGCGATCTCTGCCGCGCTGATCGGGGGAGGGGGAACCATTATCCTTTTTTCTTCCATTGACGCACTGGACGGACGTATCGCTACGGCTCTCGAAGTGCCGGGACAGTCGGGGTATCGTGCGGTTGAGCTGTTCTCGGGAAAATGGTAGGCATCCGTGCTAAACAAGCATGTGAGGGAGGACGACCTCATCGTTTCCTATGGGGAGTATCAGACCTCAGTGGTCTACTATGCGGATCACATGGTCTACGATCTCATCCCTGCGGCAGAGCACGCACAGCGAACGGGTTCGGGCATGGACTGGCGACGTAAATATGTCATGCCGGTGTTGACGTTCGAGGAGTTGCCACACGACCGCGACATCTATCTGCTCTGGGATACACGACGTAGTCAAAAAATCGACGAGCACCTGTCCCCTGGGGAGTGGCAGATGCTCGCCGCGCAAAAACATATCCGTATTTACAGACGCATAAAACAGAGCACTGCGGAACAATGATACACAAGCACACATCCCGTCTGACGACATCGCTGCCGTCAGACGGTTTTCTTCTTCCCGTCGCCGAGCAGTTCCTTTGTCAGACCGCGCAGGTAGTTCATAACGAGGCGCACGTCGTCGAAGGTCTGGCGTCCCTTTTTCGTCACAAGTCCGCTGTTGATGAAGATGGGGTCGAGCAGGGGGATCTGGACGAAGTTGTCCGTCGGCAGCACGGACGGCCGTGCGAGGAAGGTCGAGCCGATCCCCGCGTGCACGAGGTTCTTGACGGTGTGGAGGTAGGGCGAGTAGTGGATGACGTTCGGCTTTTCCCCCGCGCGTCCATACGCATCCTGCACGAGGCGGTCAATGAAGAAGTTGCTGTCGAGCATGATGAGCGGCTCGTCCTTCAGCTCCATGACGCTGAGGGCGTGCCGCCGTGCAAAGGGGTGGTCGGGGCGCGTAACAAAGGTACACTCGCAGTCAAAGAGTTTCGCGTACGAGAGGCGTGCGCTGAAATCGACGGTGTAGTTCGTCAGCGCAAAGTCCAGCTTTTCCTCCTCGACCATCTGGAGCGCACTCACGCCGCCTGTCTCGATGATCTCAAGGTCGATCTCGGGGTGCTCGCGGCGAAAGTCGCCGAGGATATGCGGCAGGAAGATGCCGCCGAGCTGCAGCGGCATTGCAATCCGCACCTTTGCATGACGGTGTGCCATGTCGCGAATCTCGGCGTCCAGGCGCGCGACCTCCGTGAGGATGTACGAGACCTTGCCGAGGAGTTTCGCGCCGTCCGCCGTGACCGTAATCTTGCGTCCCTCGCGGTGGAACAGGTTCAGCCCCGTCTCCGCCTCGAGTGCCTGCATGGCGACGGTGACGGTCGGCTGTGAGACGTGCAGGTGCTCCGCCGCCTTTGTGATGTTCTGCCACTGGCATACCTCGTAGAAATATCGCATCTGTACCAACGTCATCCGGCTCATCTCCCTTAGTATGATTCCTGGTGCCATTTGCCCCCCCTATATTAGTTTACTATATATCGAAATAGCGGAATAGTATAAAAGTCACACATGAAATAAATTTTTTTCATAGGTTGACACTATCATTTTATCAGAAAGAAATATTTTATACAATACAGAAAAAGTGCTAAGTTAAGGAAGCACTGATACATTCAGCACGGACAGAGAGGTGCGGCAGGGCAGAAATCGACAGAAAAGGGGAACTGAAATGGCAGTCTATTTTGCAGATGCGGTGGAGCGTTTTGTCGAGGATATGCTTGAGGCGAACGCGGACAATCTCAAGGCGTTCGAGACGAAGCCGGGCGTGTACTCCAACGTCGACCCGGACACACACCACGATGTTGAGATCCCCGACGTGCATCTCACGAAGTAATACAGCTTACTATCATCCTACTACAGATAGATAAGGGAAGAATCGGGGAGAAAGGCTAGGTTCTCAGCGATTCTTCAAGAAAAAAGCGGGCGGCTGACCACTGCCCGCTTTTTCGTGCGTGGAAAATTGCAAACCAAAATTTCTGCGTATGCAATCCATGGAGATATGTGCCCCAAAGTGAATCCTAGTGGAGCAAGTGAGTAAAGCGTGCGTTCTGCCCCCGACGAATTTCGTCGTTCAACTGAAGGACGTTTAGGGAAGCACTGATAAATTCAGCCGCGCCATCTCGACGCATCTTTTTTGCCCGCACTGTGTCGGCAAATCCTCCACATAGCCCCTGCTATGCGTCCGGTTTGCCTCCTTGTTCGGACAAAAAATCTGTACCAATCCGACAGACTTCATTTTATCAGCGATTCCTTAGAAATTCGTCGGTATTTAGGCAGATAAGCACACGATCACTTGCGAAACGAGGTGTTCACGAGGGGTACATACCGAAATACCTCTCAGCAAATGCGCGGCACAAGGGCCCCGAGCGGCAGATCCACGACGCGGATGCCGCCGAGTGCGGTACGCAAGCCGACTGCACCCGCCGCCTCCGCCGTCGTATGACCGATGACGCACGCAGCACGTCCGTGCGGGTCGGCGTGCATGACGGCGAGGACGCGCTCCGTGTCTTCGGGCGGGACAAAGGCGAGGAGTTTCCCCTCGTTCGCGAGTGTGAGCGGGTCGAATCCGAGGATGTCGCAGACTCCCTGCACGGCGGGATGGACGGGGATTGCCGCCTCGTCCAGCAGGATGCCGACGCCCGCCGCACCCGCGAGTTCGTTCAGCGATGCCGCCACGCCGCCGCGCGTCGGGTCGCGCAGGACGGCGATGGAGGGAGCCGCCGCGAGCATCGCTGCCGTCATGTGGCAGAGCGGCGCACTGTCACTCATGATCTCAGGCGGCAGTGTCAGATTGTGCCGCGCCGCCATGACCGTAGCCGCATGGTCGCCGAGCGTACCCGAAACGATGATGTCCATGCCCGCCTTGATGTTCGTCGGAGCGATGTCCACGCCCGCGATCAGCTCCCCAACACCCGCCGTGTTGATGTAGATGCCGTCGCCGCAGCCGCGCGGCACAACCTTCGTATCACCCGTGACGATGAGAACGCCCGCCTCCTGTGCCGCCGTGCGGATGTCGCGCACGATGCGGCGCAGGGTCTCCATCGGGAAGCCCTCCTCGAGGATCACGGCGAGCGAGAGCCAGCGCGGGACTGCGCCCGTCATCGCCAGATCGTTGACCGTCCCGCAGACGGCAAGCCGCCCGATGCTCCCGCCGGGGAAGAAATGCGGCTGCACGACGTAGGAGTCCGTCGTAAACGCAACGCGTCCCGCATTGGGCAGGATTGCACCGTCATGCAGTGTATTGAGGATCGTATTGCCGAGCTCCGGCAGCACGACCTCCTCCATCAGCGCGTGACTCATCTTTCCGCCCGCACCGTGCGCGAGTGTGATGACCTCATGCTCCATAGCGGAATTTTCCTCCCCCATATTTATACCATGCGGCACACGTTCCCTCGACCGACACCATGCACGGGCCGATCGCGTGCTCCGGCACACAGACCCTGCCAAAGAGCGCACAGTCACGCGGCACGATTGCACCGCGCAGCACTTCGCCGCAGCGGCATCCGTTCCGCCCATCCCCAACCGTCGCATGCGCGAGCGGACGTACGCAGGCAAAGTCGAACGCCGCATATTCCTCCCGCATCACGAGCCCCGAGGCGGGGATTTCACCCAGCCCGCGCCAACGCACCGTCGCAGGTTCATAGACACGCTCGATTGCCGCACGCGCGACCGGATTGCCCTCCCGCCGCACAACCGTCTCGTATGCGTTCTTGATGCGCACCTCCCCTGCGCCGATCTGATGCACAATCATCTGCAAGGCACGCAGAATCTCAAGCGGGGCAAAGCCGCCCACAACGCCGGGGATATGGTAGTCCCGCGCGAGGAAGTCAAAGGCATCCGTCCCCGTCACCACCGAGACGTGTCCCGGCAGGAGGAAGCCGTCAACGCGCGTCTCCCCGCCATCGAGGAGCGCACGCATCACGGGCGGGACGAGCTTTTGCGCGGAGAGCAAAAAGAAGTTCCCGCGCCCCTGCGCCTCTGCTGCGAGCACCGCCGCAGCCTCGGTTGGCGCAGTCGTTTCAAATCCGACGGCAAGGAATACAACCTGCTTGCTCGGATTTTCCGCTGCGACCGTGAGCGCGTCGAGCGGCGAGTAGACGATGCGGACATCCGCGCCCTGTGCCTGCACCTCGGCAAGGCTTGAATGCGTACCCGGCACCTTCAGCATATCGCCGAACGTTGTGATGATGACATCCTCCATCCCCGCATACGCAATCGCCGCGTCGATGTAGTCGTCCGCCGTCACACAGACAGGGCAGCCGGGCCCCGAGACCAGCTCGATGCCCTCGGGCAGAATCTGCCGCAGTCCCGCGCGAAAAATCGCAACCGTGTGCGTGCCGCAAACCTCCATAATGCGGATGCTCCTGCTCCGTGCCGCGAGAATGCGGCGCAGATCCGCAACGATCTCCGAGGCAGCCTGCCGCGTGTCCTGTGCGCTCCTCATGGGATGCTCTCCACCATACGCGGCGCACCGCGCATCTCCGCCCGCAGAGCCTCGATGCGCTCCGCCTCTTCATGATCGACAATCTGCATCGCAAAGCCCGCGTGGACGAGCACATAGTCCCCCACCGCCGCCTTGGGCAACAGCATGAGACTTGCCGCGCGGCGCACCCCGCTCACCTCCACCGAGGCAAGCTGATCCTGTATGTCAACGATTTTTGCAGGAACTGCTAAACACATAGTTTCTCCTTCAACTTCAATTCTTCTCCATCCGTGCGCGTGCCGCCGCCGCCTGCCCGTATGCAATGCCGCCATCGTTCGGCGGGGCATTGTGCGGCAGGAGCACACGGAAATCGCCGAGACGTGTGAGCAGATTCTCCAGCAGCAGCGCATTCTGGAACACACCGCCCGAAAGCACCGCCGTGCGAAGACCCGTCCGCGTCGCCAGAATGCCGAGCATCTCCGCGACCGCCGCTGCCATCGTCACATGGAAGTCGAGCGCACGCCCCGCATGCTCCTCATCCGTCAGCCCTTCCGCGCCGTCCGCGAGCGCACGCAGCACGGGCAGAAAGTCCACCGTCATCGGCACAGATGCGCAGTTCATACGATACGGCAGCACAACGCCCGCCCGCCGTGCGCGCCGCGCACAGAGTTCCAGTCCGATTGCCGCCTGTCCCTCGTACACATTTACACGGCAGATGCCAAGCAGTGCCGCCGCCGCATCGAAGAGCCGCCCCGCGCTCGAGGTCGGCGGTGCATTCACCCCCGCCGCCGTCGCCTGCATCAGCAGTTCCCATCCTGCGGGAAGCGCAGCCGCAAAGCGCGGTGCATGCGCCGCAAGCTCTGCCCCGTACATCCCATGGAGCACCCAGAGCGCGAGCCGCCACGGCTCTGCGGCCGCTCGGTCGCCGCCCGGCAGGGGGATATAGGCAAAGTGGGCGCACCGCTCATAGTCCGCGAGATTGGCAGCCATAAACTCCCCGCCCCACGAAGCACCGTCATCGCCGTACCCCGTCCCATCGAGTGCGACACCGAGCACGCGCTCATGACAGGCGTGTTCGGCGAGCACCGCAGCAATGTGCGCGTGATGGTGCTGCACGCGCACGAGCGGAAGCCCCTCCCGTGCGGCACGCGCCGCCATGTATTGCCCCGAGAGATAGGCAGGATGGAGGTCTGCCACAAGCACCTCCGGCCGCACCGCAAAGAACTGTTCGTAATGCGCGATGGTCGCCTCGTAGGACGCGAGCACAGAACGCTCCATCAGATCGCCGATATGCTCGCTCAGAAACGCCTCTGCCCCGCGCGTCAGGCAGAACGTATTCTTCAGCTCCGCGCCGCCCGCAAGGACGGCACTCGAACGCGCAAAGGGGAGGGCAAGCGGCGTCGGCGCAAAGCCCCGGCTGCGGCGGATGATCTGCCGCCCGCCCGCCGTCATGCGCATCACCGAATCGTCAACACGGTGCACAATCTCCCGATTGTGCAGGAGGATGGCATCCGCTATTCCCGCAAGTCCCCGTACGGCGGCGTCGTCCTCGTAGAGGATTGGCTCGCCGCTGAGGTTCGCGCTCGTCATCACCCAGAGATCATTTTGTTCGAGCAGGAGGAGATGCACGGGCGCATACGGCAGGAGCACCCCGAGGTACGCATTCCCCGGCGCAACGCTCTCTGCAACAGCATCCACCCCATCCGCACGCCGACGGAGCAGCACGATCGGGGCGGCGGGCGAGGTGAGCCACCGCTCCTCCTCCGCCGATACCGTGCAGAGCTTCCGCACGAGCGCGAGCGAACCCGCCATCACGGCGAGCGCCTTCGCCTCGCGCCGCTTCCTCTGTCGCAGACGGCGCACCGCCGCGTCACTGCGCGCATCACACGCGAGATGATAACCGCCGATGCCCTTGACCGCAACAATGCCGCCCGCCGCGACCATCGCCCGCGCCCGCGCGAGCGGCTCGCCCACCTCCGCCACCCCATCAACAAGGAGACGGTAGACGGGGCCGCAATCCGCGCACGCATTCGGCTGGGCGTGAAAGCGGCGATCAGCGGGGTCATCGTACTCGCGCTGGCACGCATCACACATCTGAAACGAAGCCATCGAGGTCAGCGGACGATCATAGGGAACGCCGCGGATGATCGCGTAGCGCGGGCCGCAGTTCGTACAGTTCGTAAAGGCGTAGCCGTGCCGCCTGTTTTCATCGGACAAAATCTCACGGCGGCAGTCCGCACAGACCGCAAGGTCGGGCGAGACAAGCGTCCGCGCGAGCGTTCCCACATGGCTCGGCAGGATCTGAAAGACCTGCTCCCCCGTCGGCGAGACCTCCTCGAATGTCACAGCGGTTACAGATGCCGCAAGCGGAGCTTCCGCGTGCAGTGCCGCTGCGAATGCGTCGAGTTCCTCTGCCGTTCCCTCCGCCTCGATGCCGACGCCCGCGCTGTCATTCCATACGCATCCCGCCAGACCATATTCCCGTGCAAGACGGTAGACAAAGGGGCGGAACCCCACCCCCTGCACAATCCCTGAGACACGAAAGGCGCGCCTTGTCCGCGCGCCTTCCACTGCCATTCGATCACTCTGCCGCACGGTCATGCACTCTGCCGATCGGATGCCGCACGCGCTGTGGGAACGATCCCCCAACGGATCAGCTCCTCCACCGCACGATGCGCAAAGCGCGGCAGTGCCGCCGCCATCTCCGGACTGAGCGAGAGCCCCGCCGTCACCTCGTACGGCTGCACGCCGAGCACAACAACATTCGGAATCGCCCGCTCCGTCACCGTCAACCACGCGAGCACATCCTGAATCCCGATTTCGTGCGAAGACATCTTTTCCTGAAAATGCGCCATCACCGCGTCGTCCTCAAAGCGGTAGACCGTTCCCGCAAGTGCGTCGCCCGCGACAGCATCGAGGATGAGCAGCTTCTGTGTCCCCGTGACAAAATGCAGCAGCTCCGGGCCGAGCGTCCCGCCATCGAGCAGACGGACATCGTGAGGAAAGTGGAAGTGCTCCTCCAGATACTCCACGGCACGCACGCCAAAGCCCTCGTCCCGCAAAATAATATTGCCGATGCCAAGCACCGTCACGGGTGCCACCGCAACCAACTGGTCATTGATCACTCTCATCGCCTTCCTCCTATTGTCACGCCTGCTTCTTCTTCGCCCGCACCTGCGCGCGCAGCCAGTCGTACCACGCCGCAAGTCCCTCGCCCGTCCGACACGAAATCGGCAGAACAGAGATCCCGGGGTGCAGTGCCGTGATGTCCGCGCACGCCGCCTCCATATCGAAATTCGTATAGGGCAGGATGTCCACCTTATTGAGAAGAGCCACCGCCGACTCCTTGAAAATGAGCGGGTACTTCAGCGGCTTGTCGTCGCCCTCCGTGATGCTGAGCGCAACCGCCTTTGCATCCTCGCCGAGCGCGAACTCGGCGGGGCAGACAAGGTTGCCGACGTTCTCAATTACGAGGAGATCGAGCGCGGACAAATCCAGTTTCCCGAGTGCCGCCGCGACCATCGCCGCGTCCAGATGACAGCCGCCGCTCGTATTGATCTGCACGACAGGCGCACCGCAGCGTTCGATGCGCGCCGCATCCTTCGTCGTGAAGAGATCCCCCTCGATGACCGCCATGCGCAGCTCCCCGCCGAGTGCCGCGAGTGTCTGCTCGAGCAGAGAGGTCTTGCCGCAGCCGGGCGAGCCGAGGAGATTCAGCGCATAGATGCCATGCCGCGCAAAGAGTGCCGCATTCTCCGCCGCCGTCGCCTCGTTCTGCCCAAGGATGTCCGCCTTTACAACTACTTTCATACCTATTCCATCTCTATATAGTCGACGCGCATCTCGCGCCCATGCGTGAACTCCATCCCGCCCCCGCAGTCGGGGCAGAGGTAGTCCTGCGGGCGCAGCGCGCGTTCTTTGCCGCAGTCGTGGCAGCGTCCCGCAAGGGGGATGCTCGTCCACGTCAGTGCCGCCGTCTCCGCCATGGTCCCGCGCACGAGCGTCCGAAAGGCAAGCGTCAATGCCTCCGTCTCCACCCCCGAGAGCTCTCCGAGGAGGAGGTGGATGCGCTCGATGCGCTGCGCATGGTTGTCCCGCGCGTGCATGAGGGCGATGTCAAGGATGCCCTCGGCAATCGCCATCTCGTGCATCCTAGAGCTCCGCCGAGAGATTGTGCGCAGCGAAGGTGCTGATGAGTTCCGTCATCTTCGTCTTTGCCGGGTCATAGTCCACCGTCGTCTCACCGTCATGCGTGTGGATGTGCACATAGAGCACACCCGCAAGGCCGAGGAGAGCCTTCTCCACGGCGGCAGCATTCTCCGTCGTATAGCCCTTGACAAAAAACTGCAAATGCGTCGTACTCTCCGCGAGGCCGCAGCCACATTCCTTACACATAAAGATCTCCTTTGATTCGTTCCCATCCTACGCTGTTTGCCCAACGCAAACCTCACTCCACATCCTGTGCGTCTGCCGCCGTATGCCGCAGCAGCTTCGACCCTGCGAACATACTTGAGACCTCCGCCTCACCCTCCATGAACTCCGCACGGACGACGAGGTAGAAATGCCCAATCGCGAACAGCATAATCGCCCATGCCGCATAGTGATGCACGAAATGCGACATGAACTCGTTCCCGAGGACATGGTTCACCCAACCGAACAGGATGCCGCCGATCGCCGACGGTTCCGTCATGTAGTACATAGCAAAGCCCGTCAGCACCTCGACCGCCACCATCACATACAGCCCCGCGTATGCTGCGCGCGCCAGAGGGTTGCGCAGGAAGGGGCGATGAGACGTGCGCAGGAAAATGTAGTGCTGCACAACTTCCCACGCATCCAGATAGTACTGCTTTTTCCAGAAATGCGGGAAAAGGCGATCGCCGCGATTGATGATAAAGCCGTAGACGCGCCCGATGAAGCCCGCACAGAACGCAAACGCCGCAATGAAGTGGATGTTGCGCACGAGGTTCATCAGGAGCGGCGTATTCGTCGGCTCGGAGGCAAGGATCACGGGCGGCTTCGTAATGAGAAAGCCCGTGATAAAGAGCACGATGATCGCAATGACCATCAGCCAGTGAAAGATGCGCAGAAAGGGGCTAAAGAGGTAGTACTCCTTGCGTACTTCTTGTTTCATGCGGATCGCCCCCTATTCGTCCACGCGCACGCCGGCGTAGGGGTCGGTCGTGACGACGCGGATCTTCTCCCCCTTCGCGTTAAAGAGGTGGGTCGAGCACGCCATGCACGGATCGAACGAGCGCACCGCCTTCACGATCTCGAGCGGCTTGTCCGCAATCTTCACGGGCGTATCCATCATCGACATCTCGTATGCGCCGTGTCCTGCCGCATCATCGCGCGGGCAGGCGTTCCACGTCGTCGGCACAACCGCCTGATAGTTCGCCACCTTGCCGTCCTTGATGACGACCCAGTGACTGAGCGCACCGCGCGGTGCCTCGTAGAAGCCGACGCCCTTTGCCTCCTTCGGCCAGGTCGAGGGATCCCACTTGTCGTTGTTCACCACGCGCGTGTCGCCGCTCTTGATGTTCGCAACGAGCTTGTCAAAGAAGAACTTGCTGATCTCCGCCTGCAGCTGCGCATCGAGCGCACGTGCCGCCGTGCGGCCGACCGTCGAGGGCAGCCACGCCTCGGCAGGAACGCCGAGCACCTTCGTCACTGCGTCGATCTGGTCGACAATCAGCTGCTCCGCCCACGTCAGCTCGCCGAGCAGCCCCTGCTTTGCCTTCGTGTAGAGCACGATATAGCGCGCGAGCGGACCGACCTCGCAGAGCTTGCCGCGCCATTTCGGCGTCTTGAGCCACGAGTATTTGCCCTGCTCGTTCAGCGCCTTCCACTCCGTCTTCGTGCCTTCCTTCGGCTCCGTGTAGTGCGGCTTCGTCTCGCCCTCCCACGGATGCAGCCCCTTGCTGTCGCCGCCGCTGTACTCGTACCAGCCGTGCTCGACGCTCTCGCTGATGACCTCGGGGTCGGAGACATCCTCCATCTTGAAATCATAGACCTTTGCCTGCATCACGCCACCCGCAAAGTTCTCGACAACGCCGTTGCAGCGCACGAGCAGATCCTTGAAGAAATCGCCGTTCGTCGCGCCGCTGAACGACTCCTCGGGGAACATACCGAAGCCGAGCACGCGCTCCTTCGCGAGACCGCCGCCCGAGACATAGCCTTTCTGCACATACAGATGCCCGATGGCGAGCACGTCCGGCAGGTAGTAGTCGTTCATCATATGACGCGCGGACTGGATCGAGCGGTCGACAATCGCCAGGCGTGCCGTGTTGATCGGCGCATTGCCGTCCTCCATTGAGATGGAGCAGGGCATGCCGCCGAGCACATAGTGCGGATGCGGGTTCTTGCCGCCGAAGACAACGTGCGGCACGACGAGATCGCGCTGCTTGTCCAGCATCTCGAGGTAATGCGAGATCGCCATGAGGTGCACCTCGGGCGGCAGCATCTGATAGTCGGGGTGATCCCACCACTGCGCGGAGAAAATACCGAGCTGACCGCTCTCCACGATCTTCTGCACCTTCGCCTTGATCGCCGCATAGTACTCGGGATTCGAGACGGGCACGTCGTGCGGGTATGCCTCCGTATCGAGTCCCTGAGGGCCGCGGAAGGGGAGACGATAGGTCCTGAGCACCGTGTTCTGGAGTGCCGCCGTCGCCGCAGGATCCGCCTTCAGCGCCTCGAGCGGGCTGACCCAGTCGAGCGCGTGGAGGTGGTAGAAATGGATGATGTGGTCCTGATGTCCGAGGCATGCCGCAATGATGTTGCGGATGTAGTGTGCATTCTTCGGAATGGTGATGCCAAACGCGTCCTCCACGGCGCGCAGCGACGCGAGCGCATGGGACGACGTGCACACACCGCAGATGCGCTGGATGTATGCCCACGCATCGCGCGGGTCGCGGTCGTTCATGACGAGCTCGAGACCGCGCCATGCCGTACCGGAGGAGATGGCATCCGTGACCTTGCCCGTCGCCTCATCCACCTGGATCTCGACGCGCAGATGTCCCTCAATGCGCGTAATCGGGTCGACAACAACGTGTTTCATTCATGCACCTGCTTTCCCTCTTTTTCGAGCTGCTTCTCATGGCATTTCTTCTGTACGAGGCTCGCGCCCGCGTGTGCCGCGACACCAACTGCCGTCGCCACGGCAAGCCCCGCACCGACCATATCCACGTCGATGCCGTCATACTCGGGCAGACGTTTCGAGAAGGGTGCATCGTCCCAGAAATTCGCATTGCTGCACCCGATGCAGGGTGCCCCCGACTGGATGGGGTACGACATCCCCTGATACCACCGCAGATTTCCGCAGGAGTTGTACGTCTCAGGCCCTCGGCAGCCGAGATGATAGAGACACCACCCCGCCTTTGCGCCCGCATCGTCGAAGCGATCGGCAAACATGCCCGCATCGAAGAACGGACGGCGGTAGCAGGTGTCGTGAATACGGTTGCCGTAGAACTGGCGCGGCCGTCCCTCCCCGTCGAGCGGGGGCAGTGTGCCGAAGAGCGCGACATGCATGACGACACCCGTCATAACCTCAGGGATCGGCGGGCAGCCGGGCACGGCGATGTAGGGTTTCGCGCCAATGAACGAGCGGATGCCCTTGGACTCCGTCGGATTCGGCGCAGCTGCCTGGATGCCGCCCGCCGTCGCACACGTCCCGTAGGCGATGACCGCCTTTGCCCCCTCGGCGACACGCCTCAGCGTATGCGAGAAGGGATGTCCGCCCGACATGCAGGTATACTCGTGCGCCCCCGATGCGACCGCACCCTCGACTGCGAGAATATACTCTCCGTGGTACTTTTTGATCGTGGTCTCGAGGTGCTCCTCGAACGGCTCGCCGCAGCCCGCACTCAGGACATGGCTGTACTCAAGCGCGATGTTGTTCAGCACGAGATCGGATGCAAGCGGTGCACCCGAGCGGATGAAGGACTCATCGCAGCCCGTGCACTCGTGCCCATGCAGCCAGATCACGACCGGCAGCGGCTTCGTCTCCGCCGCCTCGACGACCTTCGTCATCATGTCCGTGCTCAGCCCCATCAGGGACGTGAGCGTCACACAGCCCTTCAAAAAGCTGCGCCGACTCATGCCCTTTGCGAGATAGGTCTCCCACAAGCTCTCCCTTTTACTCACATGAATCCTCCTAACCAATACACCATTTATAATTGATAATTATTACTCCTAGCTGTAGAAAATTTTCATAATTATACACCCATCCCATCAAAAAAGATATAGGAATCGCTGATAAAATGAAGTCTGTCAGATTGGCGTAGATTTTTCGTCCGAACAAGGAGGCAAACCGGACGCATAGCGAGGGCTATGTGGAGGATTTGCCGACACAGTGCGGGCAAAAAAGATGCGTCAAGATGGCAGTGCTGAATTTATCAGTGCTTCCTATACACTTTTGGGCAATACGAAAACTAATTTTGTGTTCGTTTTTGCATCCAAAAAAGGGCTGTCTCCCGCACCCAAAGGCACGACAAACAGCCCCTTAACACAGCCATATACACTGCATCTGCACACACGAAAACAGATACATGAAAAAGCCCTGTGACGGCAATTCTGTCGCTTCCTTTTCAATGGGGAGGCGATTCCTCCCGGCGGGAAGGCGCGCGCATTTCTGCGCGACCCCTGTGCGCGTCTTGGGAAAATCCCGCAGCACTGGCGCAATATCATAGGCGCACTGCCCTTAGATATTTTTGCTCGGAAACGTGGAAGAGAGCTCATTCTCTCCCGCGATTTAATTGTGCATTAATTCTAACAGGAAATCGCCGTGCTGTCAATATGCGACATTTATTCTCATCATGTGTACGATTTATTTTTTTTCTTCGCCGCCTTCTTCACGGCATTGCGCTCCTTCGCCGCCATTGTGTTCGGACGGATCTCGGCGGCGTGCCCGTCACGCTCACTGTCCGTAATGACGGTATTCTCAGCGTCATAGGCGATGATCTCATAGGTGCGGATCGTGTTTTTCTTCGTGTCGAGCACGCGCCGTTGGAGTGTGTAGCCGACATTGCGGTACGCTTCGTCGTGCATTGCATCCACGAACTGCGCCTTGCCGAGGTCGTTGTAGAGGATGAGCTGCCAGTAGGAGATGCTCCCATCGCTGTTGCGCTGCATCTTCGAGCGGTCAAAGAACCAGCCGCGCCGCTCGTCGCCCTCGATAAAGAGCCAGTCGCCCTCCTTCAAGGTCACGGGCTCGATCGCCGTCGCCACCCCGTAGGCAGCGTCGTCGGACGCACCGTCCACATGGGCACTCAGAGCCGTGCCGCTCCCGCGCCCGCCCCTCTGCGGTGCGGACGGATCCTCGGCAACATCCTTTTTCACTGTCTCCTCATTGACGGGATGGACGGTGGTGGCAGAGCCCGAGCCGACAGGCTCATCGCCCAGCTCGTCCATCTCCTCGTCCAAGACGCTCTCCTCGTCCCGTGTATTCGCGCGTGCATGCGCTTCTGTGGCAACGGTACTCCCGTGGTGCTCCTGCGCCGTCATGACCTCGTGGATGTCCGCTTTCTCGGCGGCGTCCCCCCCCGCGGGGAGGATGAGAAGACCTGCGGCAAGCAGGCAGATACTGGCTTTCATAGCGTTCCTCTCTTATAGATATCCTGCGGGATTGACGGGCGCACCGTTCACGCGCACCTCGTAGTGAACATGGGGCCCCGTGGAGCGTCCCGTCGAGCCGACATAGGCGATGACCTCACCGCGCCGCACCTGCTGTCCGACCGTCACAGCGACGGCGGAGGCGTGCCCGTAGCGCGTCACGATGCCGCCGCCGTGATCCACATCGACCATGTTGCCATAGCCGCCGTTCCACCCTGCCGCCGTAACAACACCGTCAGCGGTTGCAACGATGGGCGTGCCCATATCGGCGGCAATGTCGATCCCCTGATGGAACTCCGTGCCGTTAAAGCGCAGCCCGTAGGGCGAGCTGACGTAGCCCGCCGCCGGCCAGATGGAGGGCGTCGTGTGGGGGGCACTGTCCGAGGCATAGGAGGCCGCACCGGGGAACTCCCTGCGCATGGTCTCGGCGAGGAGGTCAATGGACGAGCGGCGCGTACTGAGACGTTCCTCGATCATCTCGAGTGCCTCGGAGAGATCCGCCGTGGTCGGCGTATGCTGCTCGCCGCCCGTCGGCGAGACCATCCCCTCCTGCACAGTCTCGTCCGCTGCGGCGGGCGATGCACCGACAATAGCACGCAGCCCGTCCTCGGCGCGGCGGAGACTGTCAAGATCCTGTTGGAGGGCGGATGCCTTTTTCGACACCTGTAGGATCTGCTCCTGCTGGATGCGGTTCGCCTCGCGCAGCTGTGCCGTCTCAGACGCGTGCATTTCTCCGTTCATCAGCGTGTAGACGGAGAGCACTGCACCGACGGTGAGGAGGGCAACTGCCGCGCCCGCCCCGACGGCGAGCACGCGCAGAGAGCGCAGTGACAGGCGCACAGTGCGCGTCACATCCTCCTCGCTGTCGATGAATTGAATTTTATAGCGTTTTTCTTCGTTCAAGTCGTTCTCCTATGTTATGATGTGTCAGGTCCGTTTTCTTCGCCCTATCCTAGCCGAACAAAATGAAAACCTGCTGAGTGCCAGCAGGTTTCCTGTGCTATTTCAATACTGAATCGGCAGCGGCTGTGCCATTGCCTCCCGCAGCACGCCCTTTTCCTCATCGGTCAGCGGGTACTCCGAGGAGCCGCCCTTGATCGGCTTGATGTAGCTGCGCGAGTCCGCCCGCGCGAAGATGCTTGAGAAGATCACGCCGTCGTTGTTTGCATCGAGCATCGCAACCGCATAGCTGAGGTCACCGCCCATGTCCTCGAATGCGCGAAAACGCACCATCGCGGTGCGTACGAGAGACTTGCGGATGAACTGGCGGATGAGTTCGTTCTCCTCGAGGATGCGCGTGTTCGTCGCGGCGACCTGCTCGACCTCGTGGATGTGTTGGAGCAACATCCCCTCAATGTCCTCCGTCTCCGAGCCGCGCATCATCTCGCGGTAACGGCTGCTCATCGTCGAGAGGCGCACCATCGTATAAATGACGAGAATCAATAAGACCAGAATGAGCAGCATCGAGGCGAGCAGGAGGGATGCCTCATGTGCCGCAATATAGTTGACAAGATTGTTCAGAAACAATGCTTTTTCCCTTCTTCCCTACGTTACTTGGGGTATTCACACCGTAAAGGATTGCGTGGAGATGGCACGCAGTGCCGCGCGCTTGTCCTCCTTTGCCGCGCTGTCCGAACCCGTGAGGAGAGCCAGCAGCCGCTCGAGATCGTCTGCGGAGAAATAGCTGATCTCAAGGCGTCCCTTGCCCTGCTCGCGGCTCTCCTGTATGCGCACCTTTGTCCCGAGGCTGCGTGTGAGCCGCTCCTCTGCCTCACGGACAAAGATGTCGGGCGTGCGCACCTTCGCGGGCTGCGCTGCCTTTTTGAGCACATTCGGATCCTTGAGAAGTCGTTTCACCAGAGCTTCTGCGCCGCGCGCGGAGAGTTCGTGCTCCTGGATGTACTCCGCCGCTTCGCGTTGGAGGGTTTTGCTCTCAAGTGCGAGGAGCGGACGCGTCTGTCCCATGGAGAGGACGCCGTTCGCGATAAATGCCTGTACTTCCTCGGCGAGCCGCAGGAGGCGGACGCTGTTCGCAATCGCCGAGCGGCTGCGTGCCACGCGGCGTGCCAGTTCCTCCTGCGAGAGGCGGAACTTCGTCAGCAGCTGTTCGTAGGCGCGCGCCTCCTCGATGGGATTCAGATCCTCGCGCTGGATGTTCTCGATGAGAGCCATCTCCGCCATCTCTGCATCCGATGCCGTACGCACGACCACGGGAACGGTCGCGCGCCCCGCGAGACGCGCCGCACGGAGGCGACGCTCCCCCGCAATCAGCTCATACTTCCCGTCGCCGACGGCACGCACGGAGAGTGGTTGGAGGATGCCGTGACGCGCGATGGACTCGCGCAGCTCCTCCAATGCCGCCTCATCGAACTCGCGGCGCGGCTGAAAGCGGTTCGGTGCAATCACTTCGACTGAGATTTCGGTCGGGTTCTCGGGCACGGCAGATGCTGCGGCAGGTGTTTCCTCCGCTCGCACAGGTGTGTCCGTCTTTGGAGCACCCGCAAGGACATTTTTCCCAAGCCCGAGTGCGCCAAGCCCACGTCCGAGGCCGCCCTGTTTAGCTTTCTTCACGCTTCATGACCTCCCTTGCGAGCCCGATGTAGCTCTCCGCACCGCGCGACGTGATGTCATAGGATGTGATGGGCTGCCCGAAGGACGGCGCCTCCGAAAGGCGTACGTTGCGCGGGATCAGCGTCTCGTAAAGTGCTGCACCGAAGACGTTCTTTACCTCGTCAACGACCTGCGTTGCAATCCGCGTCCGTCCGTCGTACATCGTCATGACGACCCCCTGCACGCCGAGCGCGGGGTTTGCACTCTCCTGCACGAGACCGATCGTGTTCATCAGCTGCGCGACCCCTTCCAATGCGTAGAACTCGCACTGGATGGGGATGAGGACGGCGTGCGCTGCCGTGAGTGCGTTCAGTGTGAGGAAGCCGAGGGACGGCGGACAGTCGATGAAGACGTAGTCGTAGTCGTGCTCCACCTCGGTCAGCGCATCTCTGAGGCGTGTCTCGCGCCGCTCTATGTCCGCCAGCTCAACCTCCGCACCCGCGAGCTCGACATTCGCGGGCAGGACATCCACGCGGTAGTCCGAGTGAACAATCGACTCCCGCAGACTGCGTCCCTCGATGAGGACACGATAGGTGGTCGACATGAGCATCGTCTTGTCGATGCCAAAGCCGCTCGTCGCATTCCCCTGCGGGTCGATGTCGACAAGCAGGACACGTCGTTTGGCGCGTGCAACGGCAGCGGCGAGGTTCACCGCCGTCGTCGTTTTGCCGACGCCGCCCTTCTGGCTGGCAATCGCAATGATCTTTGCCACGGGATCATCCTTTCTGCGGGAGTGTTTATTTTAATAATTTATTTTGCGGGGGGAAGTGCGCTTTCTTAGAACAGCACCTTCGCCAGATGCAGATAGTCGGGATCGAGCTTCTTCTTGTTGTTCACGGCATCGTAGAGGTTGACCGAGACGACGTGTCCCTTGCTGTAGCCGAACACCACACCAGAGAGCCCCGAGATGAGGGCAAGTGCTGCCTGCTCACCGAGCTGGCTCGCGCGTACGCGGTCGATGACCGTCGGAGAACCGCCACGCTGGATATGCCCGAGCACGGAGACGCGCGTCTCGATGTCCGTATGCTTGGCGATGTAGTCGCAGATCTCCTGCCCGCTCGCCGCGCCCTCGGCGACGACGATGAGGATATAACGCTTGCCATGCTCATAGGCACTTGAGAGATTCTTTGTGATCTCCTCGATGTTGAACTCCTCCTCGGGCACAATGATGTACTCCGCACCGCCAGAGATGCCCGCGACAAGAGCCAGCCAGCCGCTGCCGCGCCCCATGACCTCGAGCACGATCACGCGGCGATGCGCCGATGCCGTGTCGCGCAGCTTATTGATCGCATCGATGATCGTGTTCGCGGCTGTGTCACAGCCGATCGTATAGTCCATTCCCCAGACATCGTTATCAATCGTGCCCGGCAGTCCCACAATCGGGAATCCATACTCCTCCGAGAGCAGCTGTGCGCCGCGCAGAGAGCCATCACCGCCGATGACGCAGAGCCCCTCGATGCCGCGCTGGATGAGGTGTTCATGTCCGAGACGGCGTCCCTCGGGCGTCTGCCACCGCTTGCAGCGTGCCGTTCCGAGGAAGGTGCCGCCGCGCTGAATGATATCACCCACGTCCTTGGACTCCAATTCCCGCATATTCTCTTCGAGCAGGCCATGATAGCCATCGGCGATACCCCAGACCTTTACGCCCTCATAGAGTGCCGTACGCGCAACCGCACGTGCCGCCGCATTCATCCCCGGGCTGTCTCCCCCGCTCGTCATGATTGCAATACTCTTTAACACGACTCTTCCTCCCCTACCCATTTGTAAAATGCACATGAGAACTGCGCATATCCTATCTTTAAACTCCCTTCATCATAGCACAAATGACAAAAAAAATCCCCTCTTTTTTGAGGGGAGCGATGAAAATGTTTCACGTGAAACATTTTGATGCCGACGCCGTATCATGTGAACACTAGGGAATCACGCCTCACGCGCAAGATCGCGGAAGCGCGTATACTCCTTCTGGAAGAACATCCTCACCGTATCGGTTGCACCGTTGCGGTGCTTGGCAATGCTGAGTTCGGTGATGTTCGCGTTCTCCGTGTCCTGATTGTAGTAGTCCTCGCGGTAGAGGAACATGACAATGTCTGCGTCCTGCTCGATAGAGCCCGACTCACGCAGATCGGAGAGCATGGGACGCTTGTCCGAGCGTCCCTCGGTCGCGCGCGAGAGCTGAGAGAGTACAATGATGGGGACGTTCAGCTCGCGTGCGAGCACCTTGAGCGAGCGCGTCATCTCCGCGACGGCGAGGGTGCGGTTCTCCGCGCGGCCGGGGGCTTGGATGAGCTGGAGATAGTCGATGGCGATGAGGTCAAGGCCATGCTCCGCCTTCAGTCGCCGCGCACGCGTGCGAATGTCAAGGACAGTGGTGCTGCTCGTGTCGTCAAAGTAGAGGTTCGTCTTCATCATGCGATCGGCAACCTGTACAAGGCGGGACCACTCCTCATCGTCGAGCTCGCCGCGTGCGAGACGCGTCGCGTCGATCTGCCCCTCGGCGCAGAAAATGCGGTGCATCAGCTGCTCGCGCGGCATCTCCAGAGAAAAGAAAGCAACCGTGCCGCCCTGCAGGGCGACATGCGTTGCGAGGTTGAGGACGAACGCCGTCTTGCCCATTGCAGGGCGTGCGGCAACAATGATAAGATCCGACTTTTGCAGTCCGCGTGTCACCGAATCGAGGGTTGTAAGACCTGTGGAGAGCCCCGTAATCCCCCCCTTTGCCTTGGCAAGTTCGCTCACACGATCCACAGCGTCGAACACCACGTCCTTCACAGGGACAAATGCACCCGTCGTCTGACCGCCTGCGATTGCAAGGATCTTGCGCTCGGCATCATCCAGCTGCTCGGCAATATCCTCGCTCGCCTCGTACGCTGCGCCCGCAATCTCCGTACTCGCGTCAATGAGGGAGCGCAGGATCGCCTTTTCCTTGACAATTTTTGCATAGTGGACAAGGTTTGCCGTGCTCGGCACGCTGTTCGTCAGATTCGCAAGGAATGAAATACCGCCGACCTGCTCAATGAGATTCTTCTTTTTGAGCAGCTCCGTCACGGTCACAATGTCGACCGGCTCGCCGTTTTTGACCAATTCCTCCATTGTCTCAAACACGGCGCGATGTGCCTGCCGATAGAACTCGTCCGCTCGTAGCAGCTCAATCGCCTGTGTCGTCGCCGCAGGTTTCAGCATCATTGCACCAAGCACGGACAGCTCCGCCTCAATGCTCTGTGGGGGGATGCGTCCTTCCGTCATCGGATTCTCCTTTCTTCTTCCACGTATCATCCGCAAAGAGAACCGCAAAAGCCTCCTCCGCTTTCTTGAGACGATGAATCTCTAGGCCCAGATGCTCCTCGGGGATATCCTTCTTGTTCTCCCACGGGATGATGAGCGTGGAGATTCCTGCCTGTCGTGCGCCGTATGCCTTTTCAAAAACACCGCCGACGGGTCTCAGCTCTCCCTGCAGTGAGATCTCCCCCGTCACCGCCACATTCTGACGGATCGCCGTCCCTGTCACCGCACTGACAATCGCCGCGAGAATGGCAGTGCCCGCGCTTGGGCCGTCAATGTTGCCGCCGCCGATCACGTTGACATGGATGTCATAGTCGTGGATATCGCGCCCCGTGAGCTGACGCATGACCGACGCCGCGTTGAACACGGAGTCCTTCGCCATGCTGCCCGCCGTCTCGTTGAAGCGCACCGTGCCCTTCCCCTTCTCCGCTGCAGGAAAGGCTACTGCCTCAATCTCGATGATCGATCCGAGGAATCCTGCGACGCCAAGCCCAAACACCCTGCCAACGGCTGGGGTGTCCGAGGCTTTCTTTCGACCGAAACGGTAGAGGCGGCTGACCTGCGCGACCTCATAGATATCGTCCTTCGTGACGCGAATCTGCGGCAATGTTTCACGTGAAACAATGTGGTGGGATTTCACATTTACTTTGGACGGATCTCCCTCTGTTTCATGTGAAACATTTTCCTTTGCGACATCCTCCACTGTTTCACGTGAAACAATCTGCGCAATCTCCGCATCCGTGAGACGATTCAGTGCAAGGCTGTAGGCATCCGCGAGAATGTTGATTGCCTTGCGTCCCTCAATGGTGTATGTGCTGATGAGCTGTGCCACGCCCTCTGCAAGCTCGACATTCAGACGCTGCGCTGCATTCTCCACAATCGTGAGGATGTGCGCGGGGGTCAGCGGCTCAAAGTAGATCTCCGCACAGCGTGAGCGGAGTGCAGGGTTGATATGATCCGCCTCGCGTGTCGTCGCACCGATGAGAACAAAGTCCGCAGGCGCGCCCTCCTCAAAGAGCTTCCGAATGTACGGCGGTACACGCTTGTCATCAGGGTCGTAATACGCCGACTCGAAATGTGCTCGCTTGTCCTCAAGCACCTTCAGGAGTTTATTTTGCAGCATCTCGTCCATCTCACCGATCTCGTCGATGAACAGGATGCCGCCGTGTGCGTCCGTCACGAGCCCCGGCTTCGGCTCAGGCACGCCGCTGTCCGCAAGACTCTTCTGTGCCCCCTGATAGATGGGGTCGTGTACCGATCCAAGCAGCGGATTCGTCATGTCGCGCGGGTCCCAGCGCAGCGTTGTTCCGTCCGTCTCCACGAACGGCGCATTCTCCGCGAACGGCGACGCCGCACGCTTCTTCGCTGCCTCAAGCACGAGGCGTGCCGCCGTCGTCTTGCCCACACCCGGCGGCCCATAGAGAAGGAGGTGCTGCGGATAGGGAGAGGAGAGCTTTGCCATGAGCGAGCGCACGGCACGCTCCTGACCGACCACCTCATCGAAGCTGCGCGGACGCAGGAGCTCCATGACCGACTGTGTGAGATGGATGCTTTCCAGTGCCTCCAAATCCTCGCGCTTCTTCTTATCGTGCGGCGACTCCGTGCCGGGGCTCTCCTCCGAGATCACCTGGCGGCGGATGTCGTCCACATACTCCTCGTGATCCTTTTCGAGCTTCTCCGTCACCTTGCGCTCGATGCGATCCTCGAGATCACGCCGTGCGAGAATCCCCGCAAGCTGCTCCGTCATACGGTTCAGGATCTCGGGAATCTCCGCCTCCGAGGGCGGCGGGGAGAGCAGCGGATCCTCCTCAAGGATGCGCATGAGAGCAAGCACGCGCTCGCGCCGATTCTCCGAGCGCATGAGCGTCATTGCGTTCATCTTGCCCGCCTGTATCACGAGGCGTTCCGTCCCCATCGTATCTGCGAGCATCCGAAAGATCGCCGCAATCTCCGCATCAATCCGCGCCTCGGTGGAAAGCTCAGGCGGCTTTTTCGCTTGCCCTTCACTGCCGAATAAATCCTTAAAAAATGACATAGAAATTGTTTCCTTTTGAGAGAAAAGCTGATGAGGCAATCCTCATCAGCCTGTTGGATGAAATTGTTATGTGAGATCCCCTCTCCGCTGTGGTAGGAGAGACTTTCGGGTGGGGATGAGGCGTGCAATACCCATAAGTGAACCCTAGTGGAGCAAGTGAGTAAAACAGGCGACTCGCCCCCGGCGCACTTCTTTCGTTCAAGCAAAGCGCGTTTGGAATCCGCAGGTATTTAGGCAGATAAGTGTACGTCCGCTTGCGTAACGAGGTGTTTGCGAAGGGCACTCGACACCATGTCTACTCTTTCCTCACATGAATCTTGATCGTCGTCGCGATGTTCGGATGCACCTTGACGACTGCCTCGTAGAGGCCCTCGCCGACCACCTCGCCGCGAATCGTAATCTTGCGGCGATCCACGTCGATGTTCTTCTTCTTCAGAGCCTCCGCGACATCCTTGCCCGTCACCGCGCCGAAGAGCCGCCCGTTCTCGCCGATGCGCACGGGGATCTCCACCGCGACCTTTTCGAGCTGTGCCGCCATCAGCTTTGCCTCGTCGACCGCCATCGCATCCTTGCGCGCCTTCGCGCCCGCCTGCGCCTTTGCCACATTCACATTCTCACTGTTTGCGGGCAGTGCGAGCTTCTTCGGCAGGAGGAAATTGCGCCCGTACCCGTCCGCAACCTCCACGATCTCGCCCTTTTTCCCGATATTCTTAACGTCCGCCTGCAGTATGACTTTCATGTTTGTCACTCTCCTCTATATACTCTCTAGCACGTTCGACGACGTTGCCGCGCACCACACTGAGTGGTACGCCCTTGACCTGCGCGCCCGCCACATTCGCGTGCCCGCCGCCGCCAAACGCCTCCATAATCACCTGAACATTGAGCTCCCCCGTCGAGCGTGCGCTGATGCCCACCGCATCGCCCGGCAGCTGGAACACATAGATGCTCATACGCACCCCATCCACGCGCAGCATCCCGTCCGCCGCCTGTGCGGCAATGATCTGCCCATTCGCCAGACGCTCGGGAATGCTGCCCACGATCAATCCACCCGCAAAATACTCCGCATTCGCCTTGGCGCGCGCGAGTGCAACCGTCGTCTCGTAGTCGCTCTGGAATAGTGCCCGCACAAGCACGGGGTCTGCCCCCGCACGGCGGAGATACGCCGCCGCATCAAACGTGCGAACCCCCGCACCGACATTGAAATTCTTCGTATCCACCACGACACCCGAGTAGAGTGCCGTCGCATCAAGACGCGTCGGGCGCACCGTATCACCGAAATACATCAAGAGCTCCGTCACAAGCTCGCTCGCCGAGCTGGACGCCGTCTCAATGTAGACGAGCAGCGGGTTCTTGACAAAGTTCTCGCTGCGGCGGTGATGGTCGATCACAACAATCTTTGGAATGCGGTCAAGCAGCGTCGGGTCGGCAAGAATGTGCGGGATGTGCGCGTCCACCACGACGAGCAGCGCAGTAAGCGAGGCAACACCGGCGATATCGCCGGCGCGGACGAAAAGCCCTTCATACGCCTCGTCTTTCCCTACCATGTCAAGAATGCGGTCAATGCCCTCATTCGTATCGCTGAGCACAATGTGCACAGGCTTGCCAATCGCACGTGCCATACACGCAACGCCCATCGCCGCGCCGAAGCAGTCATAGTCCTCGTTGTGATGCCCCATGACATAGACCTCGTCCGCCAACTCCATGATGTCGCGCAGAGCGTGTGCCACCACACGTGCCTTGACGCGCGTATGCTTTTCGACCGCCTTTGCCTTGCCGCCGAAGAACTGCGTCTTGCCGCTGATATCGAGTGCCACTTGATCGCCACCGCGACCGAGCGCGAGGTCGAGCTTTGCCTCCGCTTCCTCACCGAGCTCCTTGAGCGACTGATCCGCCGCAAGCGAGAGCCCGATGGAGAGCGTCACGGGAAGCCCCTTCGAGTTGACAATCTTGCGCACCTGGTCGAGAATGTCAAACTTCTCCGCAATCGCATGATCGAGTGCTGCGCGGTCAAGCAGCGCGACGAACTCGCCATCCGAAATGCTGCGCATAAAGCCGCCAAGCCCGTTCATCCACGCATCCAGACGCTCGCGCACAGCGAGCAGCAGCATCGACTTCTCCGCCTCCGACTGCCCCTGCATGATCTCATCGTAGTTGTCCAGCTGAATGTAAAGGAGCGCCGTCCGACTCTCATGGAATCGTTTCTCAAGATCGGCAAACTCCGTCTCATCCTCCACGTAGAGCGCAAGCAGCGGATCCATATTCGGCGGGGTAGGTACCATGCGATGATGGATGCGGTACGAGTGTCCCTCATGCGGCAGTCGATACTCGCCCTCGCTGCCCCAGACCGTCTCAAGGTTGAACTTCGGCCAGAAATCCGTAACCGCCGTTCCCTGTTCCGGCTTTCCCCCGCCAAGGGACTCTCCAAGCTGATGATTGCACCACTCGAGATGACCGTCCTGATTCACGAGGAGAATCGACTGCGGCAGCGAGTCGACCGCATAGTTCATAACATTGTTGACATTACGGATAATGCCCATACAGTAGCGTTCAAACCGCCGTTCTCTGTCGCGACACCGTTCCCACGCAAACGCCGCAAGCAGAGCCCACAAGAGCAGCGCGGCCGTCCCCACGTAGGGGTTGTAGCAGAACGTCACAAGTGCAAGCGCAAGCATGACGATCAGATGGACCGTGAGGTCGATCCACGCGGATAAATTCCGCGGCATAGAATCACCTTCTTTTTATATGCAAAGTATATACAAGAAATATTATTTTACTGTAAATGATTGCGTTCCCGAAACTTTTTCCGATAATCAAACGCCATATCAAACAGCCCCGTCCACGAGAGGATCTGCGTCATGAAACCGTTCAGCGCGATGAACACATAGATGAGGATGCGCACGAACGAGGACACCTTAAAATGTTTCATCAGGAACTGCACGAGAGAGAGTCCCTGCACCAGCCCTGCAATGAAGGCAATCAGATAGCCGTTCAGCCCCGCCTGATAGAGCAGGGTGATGTCGCGCGTCGTTCCCCAGTAGATCGCAATGAGCGAGAATGCAAAAAGATACGGGAAAAAGACGGGCAGCCGCCACTCTGTGAACGCAGGCAGCGGCGAGGCAGGGAGTCCCAGACGCGTGAGTACCTTGCGCAGGAGGGCAAAGCACGCCGTCACCTCGATTACGGAACTGCCGAGGAACAGCGCAGGCAGAATGAGCACGAACAGCTCGAGCACCTGCGTCGACGCGACGCGCGTCTCCTCCAGCTGCGCCTCATCCATGCCGAGGGAGCGGTACATTGCCAGGGTCTCGTCCAGTGTCGCGTTCGCCGTGGAGATATCCATCGCAAACGGGTTCAGCCCGAAGAGCAGCAGCATCATGAGTGCCGCCGCAACCTTGCCGCCGAGTGAGGCGAGTGCGCCGCCCACGAGAGCACGCATCGTGTCCGCCCTGCGGCGGAAGAATGCGCCGAGCACCAACCCCGTCGGCGCAAACGAGAACACAAAGAACGCCCCCGTCACCGGCGTTGCAAACAGCATCGTGAGCAGCAGGGATGCAGCAGCGGCAAGTACGCCCCAGCGCAGCCCCTCACGCACCGTCACGAGTGCGATAAAGACCGGCCAGAACATCCCCATCATCATTGTCAGCATGGGCAGATAGATCGCCGCGAGCGCGTAGACCACCGCCGCAGCCGTCATAACCCCCGCCGTCGCGGCAGGGCGAGCATCTTGCTCACTCATTCCATATCCTTTCTGCGGGTTTAGGAAGCACTGATAAATTCAGCCGCGCCGTCTTAGCACATCTTTTTCGCCCTGTCTGTGCCCTAGAATCCTCCACATAGCTTTGGCAAGCGTTGGGTTTGCCTCCTTGTTCGGACGAAAAAATCTACGCCAATCTGAGGGTCTATTTTATCAGCGATTCCTTTATTCGCATTCCCTTCCTTATGTAAAGGAAGCACTGATAAATTCAGCCACGCCATCTTGACGTATCTTTTTTGCCC
>NZ_DBHIVL010000004.1:0-58099 GCF_057271695.1 Centipeda sp. (in: firmicutes) | reverse complement strand
AGGAAGCACTGATAAATTCAGCCGCGCCATCTCGACGCATCTTTTTTGCCCGCACTGTGTCGGCAAATCCTCCACATAGCCCCTGCTATGCGTCCGGTTTGCCTCCTTGTTCGGACAAAAAATCTACGCCAATCTGACGGACTTCATTTTATCAGCGATTCCTAAATCTTTCTCTCATATCGTTTGGAAACGTCGCGAAGGAGGCGTCCCGTTATTATTTCCGTGACCGAAATTCTGGGTGCTCTCATCATTCTCGGCGCTGTTTTGCTGCTCATTGTGCGCTATATCATTCATCGGCGGCAGCGCAGTGAAGAGGAGGACGAGGATCTTGCTGCATCCATTGAGAAACTAAAAAAAGAGCTTCAGCAGTCCGCTGATACCATAATCAAGCGACTCGGCAGCCACGTCACCAAACTTGAGGGGCTGCTGCGCGAAGCGGACGACCGACGTGTGCGTCTTGAGACGTGCGTTGCCGATGCACAGCGGCTGGAATGGGCACTCCGCCAACGCATTGAGGAACTTGAGCGTCGTCTGCGCGACACGGGACAGCCAATGCCGACCCCAGTGGCGCACCCCGCAGAACGTATGCCTGTCGCCTCCGCACCGCCGCTGCCATCGCAGGAAGCGCGACGCACGGACGGGGATGAATTTGCTGCCGTGCTCCAGCAGTCCATTTTGCGTGAGCAGGCACGCGCGGCTGCGGAGCCGCAGAGCGTTGCCGTATCCCCCCAGCCCGCACCGATGCCGATGCGTACGGGGCGGGAGGTGTCGCAGTCTGTGCCGCTTCCCACCGCAATGCGTCCACCGATGCCGCAGGAGCGTGTGCAGAGCACCGCGTTGCCGCAGCGAAGGCCGGGAGCGGTATCGGTGCAGCCCTCTGCGCCCTCTATGCCGACACCTCCCATTGCGTCTGCGGAGGAGACACAGCCCGTGCGTGAGGACGAAGCGATTACCAAGGCGCGTGCCCTCCTGCGTGCCGGACGTACGGTCGAACAGGTTGCGCGCGAGACAGGAGTCGAAATCGGCGCACTCCGCCTCATGAAGCAGATGACGCAAAGGGATTGACAAAACGAGAAAAGGTAGGTATAATACCATTTGTTCGGGACGTAGCTCAGCTTGGTAGAGCGCTTCCTTGGGGTGGAAGAGGTCGTGAGTTCGAATCTCGTCGTTCCGACCATTTTCAGCATAGGAACCTCCGCGTGAGAGCGTGGAGGTTTTTTCGCGTAAGGAGGAGGGATCTTGTGAATCTGGTCGTAGATAATTCTGTTCTGCAAGTCCTCTTGCTTGCCGTCATGTTTCTCTCCATCATGGTGGAGATCAAGACGGGCGGGCTCGGTGTAGGGGTTCTGCTTGGCATCGTCGCGGCGGCGGTCTTCTGGGGCAGCCAGTACACGCGCGGATTGGTGGAACTCTATCACATTGCAGTCTTTCTTGTGGGCGTCCTCATGATTATCGTAGAGATCCTGATGCCGACGGTGGGCTTGCTTGCGGGGCTTGGCGTCGCGGCGATGCTCTACAGCATTGTGCTTGCACTCGGCGGAGACATCGGTGCTCTGGCGGCACTCGGCATCGCACTGGTGATTGCGGTTGTCCTCTTTTTGCTGATTGTCTCGCGTCTGCCGTCAAGTAGGCTCTGGAACAAGATTGTTCTGCAAAAGTCCTCGCGTACAGAGGAGGGCTATGTGAGTGCGGCGGAGCAGTCGGAGCTTGTAGGGAAGACGGGCGAGGTGCTCACGGAACTGCGTCCCTCGGGGACGGCACGCATCGACGGTCGTCCCGTGGATGTGATCTCTGAGGGTGCGTTTATTCAAAAAGGGAAAAGCATTGTTGTCCTGTCCGTGAACGGCAGCCGCGTGGTCGTACGCGAGGCATAGTGCCGTCTGGCGGAATTTGTTAAGGAGGTTCGTATGGGAACACTGTTTGGGGGAGCATTCCTCATTGTCATCGTCATTCTTGCCGTGTCGATTTTCCTGCACTTTGTGCCGCTCGGGCTCTGGGTGTCCGCGATCTCGGCAAATGTCTCGGTGAGCATTATGTCACTCATCGGTATGCGTCTGCGCCGCGTACCGCCAAGCCGCATCGTACTGCCGCTGATTAAGGCAAATAAGGCGGGGCTTGACGTAAGCGTCAACCAGCTCGAGGCACATTACCTCGCGGGCGGCAATGTGGACAAGGTGGTCGATGCGCTGATCGCATCCCATCGCGCACAGATCGCCCTGCCGTTCGAGCGTGCAGCAGCGATTGACCTCGCGGGGCGCGATGTGCTCGATGCCGTGCAGATGAGCGTCAATCCGAAGGTCATTGAGACACCGATTGTCTCCGCTGTCGCGGCAAACGGTATTGAGCTCAAGATCAAGGCACGCGTCACTGTGCGTGCGAACATCGACCGCCTCGTCGGTGGTGCGGGTGAGCCGACGATTATCGCCCGTGTCGGTGAGGGCATTGTCACGACGGTCGGTTCCTCGCAGAGCCACACGGACGTGCTTGCAAACCCCGATGACATCTCGAAGACGGTGCTCGGCAAGGGGCTTGATGCGGGCACAGCGTTTGAGATCCTTTCCATCGACATTGCGGACGTGGATGTTGGGCGCAACATCGGCGCGGAGCTCCAGACCGATCAGGCGGAGGCGGACAAGCGCATTGCACAGGCAAAGGCGGAGGAACGCCGTGCCATGGCGGTTGCGCGCGAGCAGGAGATGAAGGCGTACACGCAGGAGATGGAGGCAAAGGTTGTCGAGGCACAGTCCGAAGTACCGCACGCAATGGCACAGGCTCTGCGCGAGGGCAAGCTCGGCGTGATGGATTACTACCAGCTGAACAATATCCAGTCCGACACCGATATGCGTCACGCCATCAGCGCATCGGGGAAGGCGGACGAAAAGCATCCGACACCGCCCGTAAAGTGAGGGATGCGGTATGGAATACCTCATTGTCATCGCCGTCGCGGTAGCGATTGCCGTCTTTGATGACCGCGTGCGCGGCAAGAAAAAGGTGCCGCCGCCGACCGTGCCGCAGGACATTCCGCGTCCGAGGAAACGGGCGGAGCAGAATACGACGTTCGAGATTCCGCCGATGCGCGGGATTCCCTCCGACGTGCAGGTTACGGTTGACGCGGAGGTGCTGCGTGCACAGGAGCTGCGCAGCAAATGGGAAGAGGCGCGCAGAGAGGCACAGCGTGCCAAGCGTGCCCGTGAACGTGTGGAACGGCTTGCGGCAGAGGAGGCTCAGGCCGCTGCTGCGGTTGTTCCGCAAACTGCTGTGCGAACGCCGTCTGTCCTATTGCCGCAGCTGACGGCGGATACGATGGCACAGGCAATCGTGCTCGCCGAGGTACTTGGCAAGCCGCGTGCACTGCGCAGATTTCCACAGAGGTAAAAGAATCGGGATACACCGCATTGTGTGGTGCATCCCGATTTTTCAATTGAGGAATTGCTGATAAAATAGAGGGAACACTGATAAATTCAGCACTACCATCCTGACGTATCTTTTTTGTTTGCACTTTGGCGGAAAAGATGTGCTAAGATGACGCTGCTGAATTTATCAGTCCGTCCAGTATCTTCGATTTCCAAAGCATAGGGAGCCGAGGAGCGAGCAGATCACACAGAATTCTTGACACTATAGAGAAAAAACATTAAAATGGATAGGAGTATTCTATAGGCAATTTTGAACAACACAATGAGGAGGTGGCCGTTATTATTACTGAATTACTCATGGTAATTTTTGCTGTCGCTGTTGGTGCTGCTGCGGGCTATGTTGCACGGAGACGCACGGCGGAGGCTCAGATAGGATCAGCCGAGGACGAAGCAAAGCGCATTGTCGAAGAGGCCGGCAAGCGGGCGGAGACGAAGCAGAAGGAAGCCCTGCTTGAGGCAAAGGAGGAAATCCAGCGTCAGCGGCAGGAGTTCGAGCGTGACTCGAAGGAGCGGCGCAGTGAGATTCAGCGTCTCGAGCGTCGCACGATTCAGAAGGAGGAAAACCTCGACCGCAAGCTTGAGTCCATCGAGAAGAAAGAGGAAGGTCTTGCGCGCAAGGAGGCACGCATCGACAAGACGCAGGCGGAGGTAACAGCTCTCTACGAGAGCCAGAAGCAGGAGCTCGAGCGCATCTCGGGACTCTCGGTCGAGGAGGCACGCACGATTCTCATGGCAGAGGCGGAGGAGGAGCTCAAGCACGAGAAGGCACGCAAGATCAAGGAGTACATCCAGCAGACGAAGGACGAGGCGGACAAGGCAGCGCGCGAGATCCTGAGCGTTGCAATCCAGCGCTGCGCCGCCGATCATGTGGCAGAGACAACGGTCTCGGTCGTGGCACTGCCGAACGACGAGATGAAGGGGCGCATCATCGGGCGCGAGGGTCGAAATATCCGCACGCTCGAGACGCTGACCGGCATTGATCTCATCATCGACGATACCCCCGAGGCGGTCATTCTCTCGGGATTTGACCCCGTGCGGCGTGAGATTGCACGCATTGCACTCGAAAAGCTGATTCAGGACGGACGCATCCATCCCGCTCGCATTGAGGAGATGATCGAGAAGGCGCGCCGTGAGGTTGATCAGCGGATTAAAGAAGCGGGCGAACAGGCGACGTTCGAGACGGGCGTGCATGGCATCCATCCGGAGCTCGTGCGCCTCCTGGGACGTATGCGCTATCGTACGAGCTATGGGCAGAACGTGCTCGCGCATTCCATTGAGGTCGCGCACCTCGCGGGACTCATGGCGGCAGAGCTCGACTGCGATGTCATGCTTGCCAAGCGCGGCGGACTTCTCCATGATATCGGCAAGGCAGTCAGCCATGAGGTTGAGGGTCCCCATGTCACCGTGGGTGCCGATCTTGCGCGCAAGTATCGCGAGTCCAAGGAGGTCATCAACATCATTGCCTGCCACCATGGCGATGAGGAGGCGACGACGATTGAGGCGGTGCTTGTCGCGGCGGCCGATGCCGTTTCGGCGGCACGCCCCGGTGCGCGGCGCGAGAGTCTGGAGTCCTACATCAAGCGCCTCAAGGCACTCGAGGAGATTGCCGAGTCATTTGATGGGGTGGAGCGCTGCTTTGCGATCCAGGCGGGACGCGAGATCCGCGTCATGGTCAAGCCGGACAAGGTGGATGATGCGGGTGCCGCAGTGCTCGTCCATGACATTGTGAAAAAGATCGAGGGGGATCTCGAATATCCGGGTCAGATCAAGGCAACGGTGATCCGAGAGACGCGTGTCGTCGACTACGCCAAGTAGACGTGAAGTTCAAAGTGTATGCGAGATAGGGGGCACATGCCCCCTATTTCTGGGAAATATGGAGAGTGCGTCATGCCGGGGGGCAGACGCGTTTGGACGTGTTTCGATGGGGGGACTCTATGCAGCAACTGACGTATATTGTTTCCGGTACTGCAGCCGCACAGCGCAAAGCGGAACAGGCGAAGGAAACATTGGAGCGGATTCCCCATGTGGAATCCCTGCTTATCACGATTACCGCACCCTGCGAGATGCCGCTCGCAAAGGCTTTGCAGATGAAGGAAGCCGTTCGTGCGCTGTTTCCGGAGGCAAGGATTCTGGCGCACACCTGCGCACTCAAGATGGCGGATCTCCAACTGGATACGGAAGGGATCATGCTGACCTTTACGGCATTCGAGGCATCGCAGGTGGATTTTGCCGTTGTGGAAGGGAATACGGCAGATGCGGCAACAACGGCAACGTTTGTCGATTTTGTTGCAGCATGTCCTCAAACGAAGAGCATCGAGTTTTTTGTCGTCGGGCTCATGGATCAAATTGACGCCCTGTTCGATGGGATCTCTGTCATTGATGAGCGCATCGAGGTATTCGGTGCATTCGTGGATGCAGGGGCGATCAACGCACACGGCTATATCGTTGCGGACGATGTTGTGATGGAGCTTGGCATGGTCGCTGTCGTCTTCCACGGAGAGACGTTGGAGGTGCATGTCGTACGCAATTTTGGCTGGAACGTCCTCGGGCGCGAGATTGTGGCGACCAAGGTGGAGGGGTGCACGATCATGGAGCTGGACGGCGATACGCCGCTCAAGATCTATGATCGTTATTTCGGCATCAGGGGCGACGGTGACTTCAGCGCGGATGCCGCACTCTTTCCACTCTGCTTTGAGGAGGAGGACGGGTCGATCTCGGCACGCGTCCCGCTCAAGATTGAAGAGGGGACGGGAGCACTGACTTTTGGCATTCCCATGCAGAAAGGGACGAAGTTCCGCCTTGCCTATGGCGATCCGTATGGAATCCTCTCGAAGGCGGCGGAGAATACGCGCTCGATGTCCGCGTTCTCGCCGCAGGCGATCCTCGGCACGGCGTGCGTTGGACACTATTTGCTGCTCGGCGAAGATGTGGTGACGGAGATGACGCCCTGTGCGGGGGTTCCCTCGTCGACCTCGTTTTTGTTCGGTGAGGTTCGGCGTGTGGGCAGACGTATTGCTACGGCGAATCTGAATGTCCTGCTCGTCGGCATGAAGGAAGATCCGGGCTATACGAAGAACATCCCACTGCAGACCAAGCGAGTGGCACATCTCTCCTATAACCGCAAGATGCTCGCGTTCATGTCGCATTTCATCCGCGTTTCGGAGGAGGAACTGCATACGGCAAATCAACGTCTCTCGCAGTTGGCGAGTCGCGATGCCCTGACGAACCTGCTGAATCGCCGTGAGATGGAGCGGCTTCTGAAGGATGCTGTTGAACAGGCGCAGGAGCATAAGACGCCGCTCTCTGTCATTCTCATGGACATCGACCACTTCAAGGGCGTCAACGATACCTATGGGCATGATACGGGGGACAAGGTACTCCTCAAGGTGGCGGACGCGATCTCCCGTACCATTCGCGGATCGGATGCGGGGTGCCGTTGGGGCGGCGATGAGTTCTTTATCATTCTCGAAGGTGCGCCCCTCGCTGTTGCGGGCAGGGTCGGCGAGCGTATCCGCCGCTGTGTGGAGGCGGCAGAGATGCCGTTTGAACGTGCGGTCACGGTCAGCGTCGGCGTTGCGACGTTCGATGTGGAGCGCGACAATGAGCTTCAGCTGTTCAAGAATGCGGATGAAGCACTCTATCAGGCGAAAAAGGCGGGACGGAACAAGGTCTACGCGCTCGGGCTTGGATGTATTAACAGTGTTGAATAGAATGTGTGGGAGGCGGTGCTATGTTTGACTTTTTGCGAAGGATTGCGGGACGTCGCCCTTCCCGCTCCCAAAACGAGCAGGCGCGCCCCGGCGTTCAGCTGCTCGCCTCCGTACTCGTCTGTTTCCCCGAGATTGAATCGGTTTCCTACGATCCTCATGAGAGTCTTTTGACGATGGATTTCGTCGTGCGTGCACAGCTTTCCCCGGAGGAAATCGAAAAAATTGCCGCACTTCTTGGGGAGAGCATTGAGACATTCCATGTGATCGAGGGCAGTGTGGCGAGCACAATGGACTTTTGCTATGAACAGCATGACGCGCTTACCATACTGCACCTTGCACGGCGGATGGACGAGCTCTCGGAACGGGAGCTGAACCTCATTGTGCAGCTCCTGACGGAGCGGTTCGGCGAGGATCTCCTCATCGACGCACATGGGGGGGAGGCGTTGGATGTGGAGTTCCGTATGCTTCAGCACGAGACCCTTGAGCGCATGCTCATCGCTGTGCGGGAGATTCCTCTGCGCGACCGTCTGGTCGGCATCCGTGAACGCGATCAGGTCATTGTCTACAACCGATGAGGAAAATGGGAGGAAGCACTGTGCGCATTATGTTGGTCGGTGACGTTGTCGGACGTGCGGGACGGCATGCCTTTCGTGCGATTACACCGAAGCTGCGGCGCGACCGTGCAATCGATGTGGTCGTTGTCAACGGAGAGAACTCCGCCGGCGGCAAGGGATTCACGCGCAAGGCTCTGGATGAACTCTATGCGGGTGGTGCGGACATTGTAACCTCGGGCAATCATGTCTGGGACAAGAAAGATGTCTTTGCCTTCGTCGACGAGGAGCCGTTTCTCGTGCGTCCCGCAAACTACCCCGAAGGGACTCCGGGGAAGGGGTACTGCATCTTCCCATTCAAGGCGGCGAATATCGCCGTGTTGAATCTGTCGGGACGCTCCTTCATGCCCGCCCTCGACTGCCCGTTTCAAAAGGCAGATGATATCCTCGCGGAGATCGACGGAATGGTGGATGTCGTCGTGCTCGACTTCCACGCTGAGACCACCTCGGAGAAGCTCGCGATGGGATACTATCTGGACGGGCGAGCGGACATTGTCGTCGGAACGCACACGCATGTGCAGACGGCGGATGAGCGCATTCTGCCGGGTGGCACGGCATATATCACGGATCTTGGCATGGTCGGCTCACAGGACTCTATTTTGGGCGTGCGCAAGGATATTGTAATTCAAAAATTCCGCACGGGGATGCCCGTACGTTTTGAGATGGCGGAGGGGGCGGCGGAGTATGCCGCCGTGATCGTGGAGGTCGACCCTTCGGGATACTGTCCGACGCAGATCGAACGCGTTTTGATCCGCGAGAATGCATAATCAAGGAGAATGCTATGCCAAGCGACTTGCATATCCACACGACATTTTCCGATGGGAAGGATACCCCGGAGGAGATCGTGGAGGCGGCAAAGGCGGCGGGTCTGCGCTATATTGCAATTACGGATCACGACACGGTCGAGGGGGTTACGGAGCTCTATGAGAGCGGACACTACGCGGGTGGGAGTCTCAAGATTATCCCGGGGGTCGGGTTCAGTACGGTCGACGGCGCGTATGACGTTCATATACTGGGCTATAACGTTGATATCTACGATGCGGGGCTTCAGGAAAAACTGGAGGAGATCAGCGAGGCACGATGGACACGTTTTACCGAAATCGTGGAACGTCTGCGAGAGCTGGGGTACGAGATCGGTGAGACGGATGTTCTGACGGACGAGGGGATGTGCAAGGCCGTTGGACGCTCCCATGTGGCGCGTGTCCTCGTCAAAAAAGGGTATTTTGACTCCATCCGCACGTGCTTTGACCAGCTTCTGAAACGCGGGTGTCCCGCCTATGTACCACATTTTCGACTTGCATCTGAGGAACTGATTCACATCATCAAGGAGGCAGGCGGCATTCCCGTCCTCGGCAATCCGAAGCTCATCGGCGATGATACGACGATGGCACGGATCATTGCACAGGGGATTGAGGGCATCGAGGTCTTCTATCCTTCCTATGATCGTACGGACACGCAGCACTATTTGGATGTGGCGCAGAAATACAGGCTTCTCGCCTCCGGCGGTTCGGATTACCGCGGATTCGCGGGGCGGGAGCCGGATGCTGTCGGACAGTTTACCATCGAGGACATCTACGCGGAGAATTTCTATCGTCCGCCGCGTCATATCAGCTGAGATGAAAAGAGGAGAGACACAATGGACGTTATTGCCCTTGTCGGCCCCAGCGGTACCGGCAAAAGCCACCGCGCCCTATGGGTCGCCCAGCAAAACGGTGCGGATGCCATCATTGACGACGGTATCCTTATCAAGGATGGCAAGGTGATTGGCGGCACCTCTGCAAAAAAGGAAAAGAACCGCATTATGGCGGTACGCCGTGCGATCTTTGTGCTGCCGGGACACGCCTCCGATGTGCGCCGTGCCATTGCACAGTCGCAGCCCCGAAGAATTCTCATTCTCGGCACTTCGGAGAATATGGTCCAGAAAATCGCAAAGACTCTGCACATCGGCTCAGTGAGCAAGATCATCCGCATTGAGGACATCGCCTCAAAGAAGGATATGGAGCTCGCACAGTACCATCGACTCAAGCGCGGCGAGCACATCATTCCCGTTCCGACGATCGAACTCAAGCCGCATTTTTCGGGCTATCTGATCGATCCCATCAAGAGCTTCTTTAAGACCTCCTCTTCCAAACGTCGTCGTCTTGGGGAACGTTCCATTGTACGCCCTGTGTTCAGCTACTACGGAAAACTTGTCATCGATGATTCGGTCATCAAGAGCATTGTGCATATTGCGGCGGAAAAGATTGATGAGGTGCACCGTGTTGCATCGACCCATGTGAAGCATCTAGTGAGCGGTGACGATGACCTTGGTATTACCGTATCCATTGAGGTTGTCTTTGCTTACGGACATACGATTGCGGAGACGATGGCGCGTCTCCGACACACACTGCAGGAGGAGATCGAGCGCATGACTGGGATGGTCGTCCACGAAATCAATATTTTTGTCAAGAGCCTCCATGTGGACAAGACACAGCCTGCACGGGCATAACAGCAGATACGATGTGACCGATGCGGTCGAAAACCATTCTTCCCTTTTTAGGGAAAAAGTGTTAGAATGAAAAGGATTTTTTTTAGGGATGTAGAACTAAATATATATCTATTTTATGTGTCTTTTTTTCTGTGCACATTAGGGAGAAACTGATAGCATTAGCGTTTTCTAAAAATACGGGAAAAGGAATGTGACTTTCATGCTTGAGCAGCTGGTGAACACCTCGACTCTTGATATCGGCAGCCGCGCACTGGCGGCGGCATCCTTGCGGCACGAGGTGCTCAGCAATAACATCGCCAACGTGAACACCCCGAACTTCAAGCGGAGTCATGTCCGCTTTGAGGACTTGCTGAAACAGGAACTGGGACTGGAAAACGATCCTCTGATGAAAGTTGTGCGGACGCATGACCGACATTTTCCCGTTGCCTTTCGGGGGAAGGCACGGCCTGTCATTGAGCAGGAGCAGCATACGAATATGCGTCTGGATGGGAATAACGTCGACATCGACGTGGAAATGGCAGAGGTTGCGAAGAACCAGCTGTACTACAGCGCACTGGCAACGACGCTTGGAGGGCATATCAGCAAGCTGAAGAGCGTCATTTCGAGCAGTCAGGGCAGCTGATCAACAGGAGGGCATGATATGGGAATGTTTCTGGGAATTGATGCAGCGGCGTCCGGACTTACGGCGGAACGTCTGCGCATGGATGTGATCTCCAACAACATTGCAAACGCCAACACAACGCGTGCACAGGGCGGAGGTGCCTATCATCGCCGCTATGTCGTTTTCCAGCCGCGCGAAAAGGGGAATGGCATCGGCTTTGAGTCTTTTCTTGCGCGTGCCTCGGAGCGTATGCGTCCGGGCGACGGTGTGCGGGCGGTATCCATTCAGGAGGATCGCACGCAGGGGACGCTCGTCTATGAGCCGGGGCATCCGGATGCGAATGCAGAGGGCTATGTCGAGCGGCCGAATGTCAATATTGTCTCCGAGATGGTGGACATGATCTCCGCGTCGCGCGGGTACGAAGCGAATACGACAACGATCAATGCGGCAAAGTCGATGGTGTCGGCTGCACTCCGAATCGGCAGTGGAAATTGATGTGCGTGCACATTTTTAAGGGAGATCAATGTATATGGAAGTACAAGCACTGCAAATGACCCCCGTGACGATGCGCGCAACCAGCCATCTGGGCGAGACGGTCGAAAAAGAGCCGCCGAAAAACTTCGGTGCCTACTTACAGGATGCACTCTCGGAGGTCAACCGCCTCCAGCTCGCATCGGATCAGCAGAACAAGCTGCTCGCAGCGGGCGAAGTCCAGGATGTCTCTCAAGTCATCGTGGCAGGGCAGAAGGCGGAGATTGCTCTGCAGCTGACTCTGCAGCTGCGCAATCGTGCCATTGCTGCCTATCAGGAAATCATGAGGATGCAGGTGTAATTACAGCCTGCCGTTTTCGTGCGCTGCTCCGACGGCGGCGCATAACCGTGATGACTTGAAGGGAAAGAGATTATGGGAGAGTGGAAAGAGCGCGGTCTTGCCATGTGGGAACGCTTTGACAAGCGACAGCGCTACATCATGCTCGGTTCAGCACTCGCGATTCTCGTCCTCATCTTTGGTCTGAGCTTTTGGTACGGCAGCAAGCCGGATATGGTGCCGCTGTTCACCGATATGGAGACCAAGGATGCCGGCGAGGTTGCCAATCAGCTGCGCGAATCGAACATTACTTACGAAGTACAGGAAAACAAGTCGGGGACGACGATCCTTGTCCCGACGACACATGTCCATGAGGCGCGTCTGAACCTTGCGACGCAGGGGCTGCCGCATGGAAACAAGGGCTTTGAGATCTTTGACGACAGCAAGCTCGGTGTCACCGAGTTCCAGAATCGTGTCAACTATCTGCAGGCTCTGCAGGGAGAACTGACGCGCACGATCGAGCAGCTGGAGGCGGTCGAGAAGGCTCGCGTCCACATTGTGCTACCCGAGGACAGTCTCTATAAGAAAGAGGAGAAGCCGGCGACGGCTTCCATTATGCTGCGCCTGAAACCTCATGCGGAGCTGACGAAGAAAGAGATCAAGGGAATTGTCAACCTTGCAGCGCACAGCGTCAAGGGGCTGACACCGGAGAACATCACGATCGTCGACGATACGGGGAAGATCCTGAACGATCCCGACGATCAGGACGAAAAATCCATTGGTGTCAAGACACTCACGCAGCTTGACATGACGCGCAAGGTGCAGGACAACATCGAGAAGAAGGTGCAGTCCCTCCTCGACCAGACACTGGGCGAGGGGCGTGCCTTTGCACGCGTGAGCGTGGAACTCGACTTCGATGACCGTCTGACCGACCGCCAGACCTTTACGCCTGTGGTGGACGATGCGGGCATCATCCGCAGTCAGCAGGATATCTCCGAGAGCTATGTCGGCAGTTCGACGAATCCGGGAGGACCTGCAGGTGTGCAGAGCAACGTCCCCGGCTATGTCGAGCAGGAGGCAAATGCCAACGCCGAGTACGAGAAAAAGGAATCTACAAAGAACTACGAGATCAACGAGGAGCGGCAGCACGTCATCGCATCCCCGGGCTCGATCCGCCGCCTGACGGTCGCGGTTCTCGTCAACGATGACGTAACCCAGCCACAGCAGGAGAGCATCCTGCGCACGGTCAGCAGCGCGGCGGGCATCAATCCGCAGCGCGGCGACACGATTTCCGTCGAGCCGCTGCCCTTCAGCACAGAGGCGGCAGAGCGTCGTGCTGCAGAGGAACAGGCGGAGAAGGATCGTCAGGATCGCATCTTCTACACGCAGGTCGGACTTGCCCTGCTTGTCATTGCGCTCATCGTGGGCGGCATCCTCATGTATCGCCGCAAGAAGCGTCTTGAGCGTGAGGCAGCAGAGGAGGCACAGCGCATCGAGGAAGAGCGTATTGCAGAGCAGCGTGCTGCGGCAATTGCAGCAGGCGAGGTCGAGGAAGAAGATCTCTCTGAGGAGGAGCAGCAGCAGATGAACCAGAAACTTGCGCTGCTTGCTCTCATTGACAACAAGCCCGAAGAGGTGGCTCTCCTCGTCAAGACGTGGCTTTCGGAGGAGGAGTAAGTATGCCGGATATGTATGGCAGCGGTGATCTCACCAATCAGCAGAAGGCTGCAGTCCTCTTCATCGCCATTGGTCCCGAGTACTCTGCAAAGCTGTTTCAGCATATGGACGACGATGAGATCGAGCATCTGACACTCGAGATCGCGAACCAGAAGCAGGTGTCCTCCTCTCTCAAGGCGGAGGTCATCGCGGAGTTCTACTCCATGTGTATGGCACAGGACTACATTTCCTCGGGCGGTCTGCAATATGCGCAGAACGTCCTCGAGAAGGCACTCGGTCCCGACAAGGCACTCGAGATCATCAACCGTCTCACGACGAGCTTGCAGGTGCGTCCCTTCGACTTTCTGCGGAAAACCGATCCTGCGCAGCTGCTCAACTTCATTCAGAACGAGCATCCGCAGACCATTGCGCTCATCATGGCGTATCTCGAGCCGGATCAGGCGGCGATCGTCCTCGGCTCGCTTCCGCCGGAGTCGCAGGTCGAAGTCACGAAGCGCGTTGCGATGATGGATCGCACATCGCCGGACTTCATCCGCGAGGTCGAGCGCGTGTTGGAGAGAAAGCTGTCCTCGATGGTCACACAGGACTTTACCACAGCGGGCGGCATCAAGGCGATCGTCGAGGTACTCAACCGCGTCGACCGCACGACGGAGAAGGCGATTGTCGAGACCCTCGAGGTCGACAATCCCGAACTCGCCGAAGAGATCAAGAAGCTCATGTTCGTGTTCGAGGATATTGTCCAGATCGACGACCGTTCCCTGCAGCTCGTTCTGCGTCAGGTGGAGACCAAGGATCTCTCCCTCGCGCTCAAGGCAACGCCGCAGGAGGTCGCAGAAAAGGTGTTCAAGAATATGTCGACGCGCGCTGCCGATATGCTGCGCGAGGAGATCGAATTCATGGGGCCGGTCAAGATTCGCGACGTGGAAGAGGCGCAGCAGAAGGTTGTCGCTGTCATCCGCGTGCTCGAGGACAAGGGCGAGATTGTGATTTCGCGTGGCAAGGGAGACGAAATGATTGTCTAGAGTTATCAAGGCAGCCGTCTGGGAAGAGAATCCACATCTCATTGACGTACCGCCACCTCCGCCGCCGCCCCGCGAGGACGGCGAGGAGGAAGGGCTGAGCGAAGAAGCCGTTCAGAACTTGCTCGCACGCATTGCAGAACGCGAGCAGGCGATGGATGAGCGCGTCAAGGAGGCGGAGATCCAGGTTGCCGTCCTTCGCGGTCAGGCCGAGGAGGATCGCGACCGCCTTCTCACTGAGGCGCAGACACAGATCGAGCAGCAGCGCGAAGAAGCTCGCAAGCAAGGGTATGAGGAAGGCTTTGCCGAAGGGCGCACAGCGGGCGAAGCTGCCGTGCGCGAGGAGATGGCAGAGCTCATCCGCCAGACGAACGCACAGGCGGAGAAGACCCTGCGCGACGCGCATGATGCCATACGCGACTATGTCGTTCGTGCAGAGCAGGACATCGTATCCATCGCCATGACGGCGGTCGAGCGCGTGCTGCCGCAGCACTTCATTGACGTGCCGCAGATGGTGTTGCCTGTTGTACGTGATGCCATCCTGCGCGTGAAGGATCAGAAAGAGATTGTCGTCCATGTTCCGCCTGCGAGCTATGACTTTGTGCTCATGGCGCGGGACGAGCTGCGCTCTGTCCTGACGGCGGGGGATACGAACCTAACAATCACCTCGGACGAGGGGCTGAAGCCCGGGGACTGTCTCGTGGAGACCCCGAATGGCAGTGTGGACGCGCGTCTGCAGACGCAGATCGAACAGCTCAAGAAGGCTGTGCGGGAAGTTATGCTATGAATATGAGTGAAACGGGGGGGAATCCCCCATTTTCCATAGATATCCAAAAATTTCGGGATGCGCTGCACAGCTCCTCTCCGATGAAGCTGACGGGCAAGGTGACGCAGATCATCGGTCTCGTCATCGAGTCGCAGGGACCGACCGTCACGGTTGGCGAGCTCTGCTATGTGAGCTCTCATTTTGCAGGGATGCCGCCGATCCCGGCGGAGGTCGTCGGATTCCGTGAGGGCAGCGTGCTCCTCATGCCCGTCGGCGAGATGCAGGGCATCGGCCCCGGCTGTGAGGTCATCGCAACGGGGCGGCGGCTGCGCGTCAAGGTGGGACCCGAACTGCTCGGGCGCGTTCTCGACGGGCTTGGCAATCCGATCGACGGCAAAGGTCCGATTCTCGCAAAGGAAGAATACCCGCTGCAAGCACCGCCGCCGCCACCGCTCACGCGCCCACGCATTCACGACAATCTCTATGTCGGCGTGCGTGCGATCGATGGCCTCATCACGCTTGGCGACGGGCAGCGCATCGGTATTATGGCAGGCTCCGGTGTCGGTAAATCCACGCTTCTCTCGATGGTTGCGCGCAACACCGAGGCGGATATCAGCGTCATCACGCTCGTTGGGGAGCGCGGCCGTGAGGTGCGCGACTTTATCGAGCGCGACCTCGGCGAGGAGGGGCTGAAACGCTCCGTTGTCGTTGTCGCGACCTCCGACCAGCCTGCACTTGTGCGCATTAAGGGGGCAATGACAGGGACGGCGATTGCCGAGTATTTTCGCGATCAGGGGCATAAGGTCGTCCTGATGATGGACTCGGTCACGCGCTTTGCGATGGCGCAGCGCGAGGTTGGACTTACCATCGGCGAGCCGCCTACGACGCGCGGCTATACGCCCTCCGTCTTTGCCATGCTGCCGCGTCTCCTTGAGCGTGCGGGTACGAGCGAGAAGGGCTCGATCACGGGCATCTACACGGTTCTCGTGGACGGCGATGATATGAATGAGCCGATTGCGGACGCTGTGCGCTCCATTCTCGATGGTCATATTGTACTCTCGCGACGGATTGCGGCACAGAACCACTTCCCCGCGATTGACGTGCTCGGAAGCGTCAGCCGTGTCATGTACGAGGTCGTGGACAAGAGCCACCTTGAGGCGGCGCAGGAAATGCGTCAGCTCATGGCGGTCTATGCCGAGGCGGAGGATCTCATCCACATCGGAGCGTATGTCAAGGGCTCAAGTCCGAAGATCGACGCTGCAATTCAGAAGATTGACGGCATCAATACCTTTCTTTGTCAGGACATCTACGAAGTGACCTCCTATGAGGAGACGGAGCAGCGGCTGCTTACGGCTGTGGGTAAGGCTGCCCCGCCGCCTGAAACGCCGGTCGCCGAGGCAGCATCATGAAAAAATTTCGATTTCAGCTTGAGACGCTGCTCAAGGTGACACGCATGAAGAAGGAGGAGGCGGAGGTCGCCTTTGCCGAAGCCGTACGTCGTCTTGAGGAAGCGCGTGCCTACCAGCGTCAGCTGCTCGAGGAGATGCACAGAGGGCAGCTGGACTACGAAAATTTATCGAAGGAAGGTACGCGGATCAAAATCGGCACGCTCATGAGCTTCAATCGCTTCTTTGGGTGGAAGCGTCAGCAGATCGAGGATCAGCAGCAGGTGATTCTCGCGGCGAATGCCGAACGTCAGAGACGTCTCAAGGTGCTCATGGAACAGATGAGTGCCCTGAAAAGCATCGAAAAACTAAGGGAAAAACGCCTTGCGGAGTACAAGGCGGAGGTCTTGCAGGAGGAGCAGAAGATGCTCGATGAGATCGGCCTGCAGCTGACCATGCGAAATAGGGAATTGGAGGAAGCGGTATGATGGATCTTTCGGGCGTCAAACAAATACAGGCGCGCATCGCGGAGATCGAGTGGCAGTTTAATCTGTCGAATCAGCAGCTCCCGGGGATGGACTTCGCTGCAAAGCTGCGGCAGGAAATCGACAAGAACAGCGCATCTGCCGCGACGAAGGCGCAAGCAGCGCAGCGCGTACAGAAAACTGCCGCTGCAGAGAAGACGGTAGCAGCAGAGCGGGCGAACTATGCAAATCCGCAGCTCACGCATATGATCCACGAGGCAGCGGCGAAGTACGCAGTCGACCCGAAGCTCGTCTCCGCAGTTGCAGAGGTTGAGTCCGGCGGTGACCAGAATGCCGTTTCGTCCGCCGGGGCGATTGGTGTCATGCAGCTCATGCCGGATACGGCGGCGGAGCTCGGTGTGAATCCGTACGATATGAAGAGCAATGTGGAGGGGGGCGCGAAGTACCTGCGTGAGATGCTCGACACATTCGACGGTGACGTAAAGAAGGCGGTTGCTGCCTACAATGCGGGACCGAATGCAGTCAAGGCATACGGCGGCGTTCCGCCCTACGCGCAGACGCAGAACTATGTGACAAGGGTGTTGGACATCTACCGCTAAACGTGTGATGCAAGGATTTACAGGGGACGAGAAAGAGGGCAGGGAATCCCATGCGGAAGAAATCGAAGATCCTATTCATACTGATCTTACTCCTCGTATTGGTGGCGGGAGGCTTTGCGCTCGGCGTCTATCTGCGGCTTTTTGACACGCAGGCGCTCAATGAGGAGTACGGCCTGCACGAGCTTCCCGTCATCGGCGAATACTTTGTACCGCCGGCAGGAGCGGAGGAGCATTCGGAAACATCGACGACTCACACGGGGACAGCACCTGCTGCCGCAGCCGCACCGAAGAAATCCTCGGAGAGTGTGAAGATCACGAAAGAGGAGATCGAAAAGCAGCAGAAGGAGCGCGAGGCGGCGGAAAAGAAGCGTGTCACGAAGCTCGCACGGCTTTACAACGATATGAAGCCGGCAGATGCGGCGAAGGTCATGGAGACGCTCGACATCGACCTCTGCATTGCCATCCTTCAGCGGATGGATGAGAGCAATGCGGCAAAGGTAATCACTGCATTCGAGCCGAGCCGCGCCGCTGAGATCACACAGATCATCTATGAAGGGACACCGCGCAAGGCCGCAAAAGCACGCGCCGCGCGAAGTGCTGCAGCACCGGGGATGGAGCAGGACGAGGCATCTGCGCAGCAGCGATAGGAAAACATCGGATGGAGAGAACCTGCGGAGTGGCTGAAAAGCATACTTCGCAGGTTTTTATCCGTTTATTGTTTGGGGGGATGGGCTCTTGCACCGCATTTTTTTACTGTTTATTGTCATCCTCGTCGGTCTGATTGGATTTGGTTCTGCAGTCACGGCAGAAGCCGCGTTCAGCGATCGTGCAAAGGACATGACGAAGGTCTCCGGCGTTCGCATTGGAAAAACCGACGGGAATGTCCGCATCGTCATCGACGCCGAACGCTCTGTTTCCTACAAGCAGAGCGTACTGTCCAACCCGACGCGCGTCGTGCTCGACGTGCAGAATGCATGGGTCGCGCCTGAGGCAAAGAAGGATATTGCTGTCGACTCTCCGCTCGTTTCGCGTGTGCGCGTGGCGCAGTTTGATGCCACGACGGTTCGCGTTGTAGTCGAGACCTCAGTCAAAAAGGGCGGTTGGAAAATATTTGCCCTCGACGGGGAAAAGCCCCGCATTGTCATGGACTTTGGTGCAGCACCTGCGGGCGGAAAACAGGCGACGCCCGCACAGGAAGCGAAGAAGCCTGCGCCGCCTGTGCAGACGGATGAGACAGAGGAGGATGAGGAGGACGTGCAGTCCTCGCACGATTCGGATCAGCTGGATCGTGATCTCTCGGCGATTACGGGCATGAAGGGGCGTAGGATCGCCATTGACCCGGGACACGGAGGCAGCGATTCGGGAGCGATCGGTCCGACGGGCATCATGGAGAAGTCCATAACCATGCGTGTGAGCCGTGAGCTCAAGCGTCTCCTCGAGGCGGAGGGCGCGACTGTCATCCTTACGCGTACAGGGGATACCGAGGTCTCCGAGAAGGGCGCGAGCGCGACCTCGGTTGAGGAGCTTCAAGCACGTTGCGATGTCGCCAATAAGGAAAACGCGGACATCTTCCTCTCCATCCATGCGGACGCATTTACGAACCGCGAGGTGAAGGGGACGACAGCCTACTACTACACGAAGGGAACGAAGCAGTCCAAACGTCTCGCCGACAACGTGCGCACGGCACTGATCGATGCCATCGGAACCGTTGACCGAGGGACGCAGTCGTGTAATTTCTATGTGGTGAAACATACGGACATGCCCGCAATTCTTGTGGAGATCTCCTTTATCTCGAATCCGGATGAGGAGAAGATGATGAACAGCGAGACGGGCATCAAGAAGATTGCACAGGGCATTGCCGACGGCATTGCCGATTACTTTGGCTGATATATGCTAGGAGGGAGACGGTGCTCAAGGAAGTTCATGGCTATCCGGCGCGTACGCGTCAATTTTTCATCGTGCTCCTCCCCATCCTCATTACACAGGTTTCGCTGATTGCGCCGGGATTTTTCAATACGGTTATGGCGGGACATATCAGCAAGGAGGATCTCGCAGGCATTGCCGTAGGAGCGAGCATTTTCTTTCCCGTATTCGGGGCTTTTATGGGGCTCGTTTCAGGACTGACGCCCGTGATTGCGCAGCACTACGGTGCACGCCGCACACTTGAGATTCGGCGCGTCGTTCAGCAGAGCTTCTACTGGGCGACGATTCTTTCGGTGCTTTTGCTCATTGTCGGTGTGCTGACCGTGCCATATCTTGTACGGGCACTCGCACTTGAGCCTGTGGTCGAAGATATCACGATGGAGTATCTGTCCTATATTGCCCTTGGGCTCATCCCCGTTGCGTCTGCGATCGTTCTCAGAAACTTTATTGATGCGCACGGGCGGACACGGCTCACCATGTATATCACGATGACGACCATTCCGATCAACATTGTGCTCAACTACATCTTCATGTACGGTGCGTGCGGTGTTCCTGCCTTTGGCGGTCCCGGCGCAGGGCTTGGAGCGGCACTGAGCTACGGCATCTTTTTTATCCTCAATGTCATTGCCGTTCTGCGGATTCCGCAGTTCGCGCGTTACCATGTACTTGCCCGTCTGCCGAGGCCCATCCCCGGCGACTGGTGGCCACTGCTCGCCATCTGCATCCCCATCGGGCTTACGGTGTTCTGCGAGCAGAGCATTTTCGGTGCCGTCGGGCTACTCATGGCGGCGTACGGGACAACCGTGCTCGCTGCGCATCAGGCGGCGATGAACTTCACCACCATCGTCTATATGCTCCCGCTCTCGGTCTCCATGGCGATCACGATCCTCGTTGGCTACGAGGTCGGCGGCGGGCGTGAGAACGGTGCACGCGCCTACATTCGCCTGAGCCGCGTGCTGACCCTCGTCTTTGTCGGTGTGATTGCACTCGTGCTTGCGGCGATGCGCGACTCCGTTGCCGCGCTCTATACGACCAATCCCGAGGTGCAGGAACTCCTTCGTGTCTTCCTGCTCTACGCGCTCGTCATGCAGTTCTGTGACTGCGTGAACGCACCGCTGCAGGGGGCTCTGCGCGGCTACAAGGATGTCACCGTCACGTTCTGGCTCGCCGTGCTCTCGTTCTGGGGCATCGGTCTGCCCGTCGGCTATGCACTCGCGGCGTGGACAGAGTTCGGCCCCTACGGCTACTGGGTGGGTCTAAATGGCGGCATCGTCGTCGGAGCCGTGCTGCTCATGATCCGCCTACGCATCATCGAGCAGCGGATGCGGCGTGCAAAGATGGCGGCGCATACGTAATAGTTTTTCACTATAACCCTTATGATAGTCGTATTGTTTTTCGTGATATGAGGGGAAATATCCTATTGAAATTCCTGTAAAACGTGGTATTATGTACCTCGTGAGGGGAAAGCCACTCATATCATGTTTCTCGAAAGGGGAAAACGACCCAACTATGTGATTTTTTTCACTATTGAAAATAAGGAGTGGGGTATTATGGCAGATCAAAAACATATTGTCATTGTCGGTGCCGGATTCGGCGGCGTTCGTCTTGCCAAGGAGCTTGCCAAGGAGAATGTGCGTGTCACGCTTGTAGACCGTCACAACTATCATCTGTTTCAGCCGCTGCTCTATCAGGTGAGTACGGCGGTCCTGTCCGCTTCGGAGATTGCCTATCCCACACGGCAGTTCTTCAAGAACAATCAAAATGTAAATTTCTATATGTCCAAGGTCACGGGGGTCGATCAGGATCGCCGCGTCGTCATCACGAAGCACGGCGAGATTTCGTATGATTATCTCGTGCTTGCGGCGGGTGCGACCACGAACTTCTTCGGCAACAAGAGTGTGGAGCGAAACTCGTACGCGATGAAGACGCTGCAGGAAGCGATTGCCCTGCGCGGGCACATCATCCATGAGTTTGAGCGTGCCGCGCGCAAGAGTACACCTGAGGAGCGTGAGGCACGTCGCCGCCACCTGAACTTCGTCATCGTCGGCGGCGGCGCAACGGGCATTGAGATGGCGGGCGCACTGATGGAGCTGATTGACATCTTCAAAAAGGAGTTCCACACAATCGACTTCAGCGAGGTCAACGTCACCCTCCTTGAGGCGATGGGCTCCGTGCTGCCAATGGTTCCGCCCGATCTGCAGCAGCATACGATCGACGTGCTGCGCAAGAAGGGCGTGGATGTGCGCCTCAATACGGCGGTTACCGAGTACGACGGCAATGATCTCACCCTGAACAACGGAGAGGTCATTCCAACGAAAACGGTCATCTGGGCGGCAGGTGTGCGTGCGCAGGACTTCATCAAGGACTGTGGCGGCGAGGTTGACCGCGCAGGGCGTATCATCGTGGAGGAAAATCTGCTCGTCAAGGGCAGCGACCGCGTCTTTGCCATTGGCGACTGTGCGAATTTCCAGCACGGCGGTCTTGAGCGGCCGCTACCGACGGTTGCACCTGTGGCGACGCAGGAGGCAATGCAGGTCAAGAAAAACATCATGTCACTGATCGCGGGCAAGACACCGGATCAGCTGGAGAAATTTGTCTATGAGGATCTCGGCGCGATGGCGACGATCGGCAAGGGCGAGGCGGTCATGAACGGACCGATGCCCGTGCTCGGCTTTATGCTGAAGGCAAAGGGCTTTTTCGCGTGGTTCGCGTGGATGCTTGTCCATCTCGTCCGCCTTGCGGGAAGATATGCGGACTTCACGGTTTCCGTCAAGTGGATTTGGAATTTCTTTTTCGGCACGCGTCTCGCGCGCATCATCCACAGCAAATTGGAGTAAGACTTGCACACATCCATATTTTATGCTATACTTGCGCGGTAATGAACGCAGGGCGTTTGTTTCCATGACTCGTTCTCAGCGCAGACACGCTGAGTTCAACCAAGCGTGCACAAGTGGGCTTGTATCCGGCAAAAGAAACGAGGTGTATTGAAATGAAAGAGGGCATTCATCCCGAGTTCTTCGAGGCGACGGTGACGTGCGGCTGCGGCAATACGTTCACGACGGGCTCGACGAAGCAGGATCTGCGTATCGACGTGTGCTCGAAGTGCCATCCGTTCTTCACGGGACGTCAGCGCGACGTTCAGGCGGGCGGACGCATCGAGAAGTTCCAGAAGCGTTACGCACGGAAATAGCAGCGTGGGTGAGGTGTACGGCACCTTGCCTCTTCGCCGCACGACAACAGGAAGAGGCTATTGTACGAGAGATTGTGCAATGGTCTCTTTTTGCTACTTATTACGGTGTAAGCCCCACGCGAACGCCTCGTTATGCAAGTGATCGCGTGCTCGTTCGCCTAAATACCGGCGCACTTCTTAAACGCGCTTCGCTTGAACGAAAGAAGTACGCCGGGGGCGAGTCGCACGCTTTCCTCACTTGCTCCACTAGGGTTCGCTTTGTGGCATTACACCATGCATATAAAACGAACAGTAAAGGAAAACTATGCCAAAAAAAATAACTGACCTTGCGGTCGGCGGACAGGCGGTCATCGAGGGTGTCATGATGCGCGATGCGAATAAGACTGCGACCGCCGTGCGCCTCCCAAATGGGGAGATTGCCGTGGAGACACACCCTGTCACGTCGATTCGCGAGCGTTATCCCGTGCTGAATCTGCCGCTGATTCGCGGCTCTGTCATCATGGTGGAATCCCTTGTCATCGGGATGCGTGCTCTCTCGTTCTCTGCACAGGCGGCGGGCGAGGAGGACGAGCAGATGACGAAGAAGGAGATTGCGATGACGATCCTCTTTGCACTCGTGCTTGCGAGTGTCCTCTTTATCGTCATCCCGACGGGGGCGGCGCATCTCGCGGCGGCGTATACGGATGACCCCGTCGTGTTCAATCTGATCGAGGGCGGCATTCGCCTGCTCGTATTCCTCCTCTACATCTGGGGCATCTCGTTTATGGGGGGGATTCGCCGTGTGTTCCAGTACCACGGAGCGGAGCACAAGACCATCCACTGCTACGAGGCGGGCGAGGCACTGACGGTGGAGAACGTGCAGAAGTTTCCGCGTCTGCATCCGCGCTGCGGGACGAACTTTCTGCTGATTGTCATGGTCGTCGCCATTGTCTTTCACGTCTTTTTCGGCTGGCCGGATCTCTGGCTGCGGATTCTGAGCCGTCTCGCCGTCCTGCCCGTGGTCGCGGGTGTCTCCTACGAGATCATCCGCTTTGCGGGGCGCAGCGAGAACCACATTGTGCGTATCATGATTACGCCTGGGCTCTGGCTGCAATATCTGACGACGCGTCCGCCCGCCGATGAGATGGTGGAGGTCGCCATTGAAAGTCTCAAGGCGGTACTCCCGCCCGAGGATATCCCCGCAGGAAGCGGGAACTATCGAAAGGAAGTAACGTGTTAAGCAAACTGAATGCCGTTGCGGACAAATACCGCGAACTGGAGGCACTCCTCAGCGATCCCGACGTGATGGCGGATATGGACAAGTGGCAGCGGTATACGCGTGAACACGCGGCACTCACGCCGATCATTGAAGCGTATACCGCCTATCAACGGGCACTTGCGACCATCGACGAGGACAAGGAGATGCTCGCCGAGGCGGATGCCGAGATGAAGGAGATGCTCGCAGAGGAGATCGCAGAGGCGGAGGAAGAGCGCGACGCCCTCGCAGAGCAGCTGCCGATTCTCCTCCTGCCGCGTGACCCGAACGATGACAAGAACGTCATTGTCGAGATTCGCGGCGGTGTCGGAGGAGAGGAGGCAGCTCTCTTTGCGGCGAGCCTTTTCCGTATGTATGCGCGCTACGCCGAGCGGCAGGGCTGGCGGACGGAGATCCTGAGCAGCAACCAGACGGAGATTGGCGGCTTTAAGGAGATCTCCTTTCTCGTCAATGGTATGGGGGCGTACAGTCGTCTGAAATACGAGAGCGGCACGCATCGCGTGCAGCGCATCCCCGTCACGGAGTCGGGCGGCCGCATCCATACATCGGCGGTTACGGTCGCTGTCCTGCCCGAAGCGGAGGAGGTCGAGGTCACGGTCGATGCAAACGATCTGCGCATCGACACCTACTGTGCCTCAGGCGCGGGCGGGCAGTATGTCAACCGTACGGAGACGGCGATCCGCATCACACACATCCCGACGGGCATCGTTGTGCAGTGCCAGGATGAGAAGTCACAGCTCAAGAACCGTGAGAAGGCGATGAAGGTGCTTCGCGCACGCCTCTATGACCGTGCGCAGCAAGAGCAGGCGGATGCCGTCGCCGCCGACCGCCGCAGTCAGGTCGGCTCGGGCGACCGCAGCGAGCGCATCCGTACGTACAATTTCCCGCAGGGGCGCGTGACCGATCACCGCATTGGGCTGACCCTCTACAAGATTGATGCCGTGCTCGACGGCGAACTGGACGAGATTCTCGCGGGGCTTATCACGGCGGATCAGGCAGAGCGGCTGAAACAGGTGAACTGATGACGGATGCGGTTTGGACGATTCAGCGGCTTCTCGCGTGGACGACGGATTTCTTTCGGGAGCGCGGGATCGAGAGTCCGCGTCTCGATGCGGAGGTTCTGCTCAGTGCGCTCCTCGGCAGGGATCGGATGTATCTCTATGTGCATTTCGATGAACCGCTCGAGCCGGAGGAGCTTGCGCGGTTTCGCGGCTATGTGAAAGAGCGGGCGGCGCATGTGCCGCTTGCCTATGTGCTCGGGCGACGCGAGTTCATGGGACTGGACTTTCGTGTGACGCGCGATACGCTCATTCCGCGCCCCGACACGGAGATCCTCGTGCAGTGTGCCGTGGATTTTCTGCGTGCGCGAATGGAAGCGGGAGGGGCAGCGTGCAGCATTGCCGATATCGGGACGGGTACGGGCGCGATTGCGCTCTCGACGCTCCACTATACCGAGGGAACGCACGCCGATGCGGTGGACATCTCGCCTGCCGCCGCTGCAGTTGCACGTGAAAATGCAGAGATGCTGGGGCTGGCGGCGCGCGTTGCGGTTCATGTCGGTGATCTACTTGCGCCGCTTACAGGGCGCAGATACGATATGATCCTCTCGAATCCGCCGTACATTCCCACGGCGGATATTGCGATGCTGATGCCCGAGGTGCGCAGCTACGAGCCGCATCTCGCGCTCGACGGCAGCACGGATGGGCTGAATATCTACCGCCGTCTGATGGCAGATGCGCCTGCTCTCTTGAAAGAGGGCGGTGCAATCGCCGTCGAGGTTGGGATTGATGAGGCGGCTGCCGTTGCGGCACTTGCGATGGCGCATCCGCGCATTGTGCGGACGGAGATTTTGAAGGATCTCGCGGGGATTGAGCGCGTTGTGGTGGGGTATACGGAGTAGGGAGGATACAATGGATACGGAGATACTTCGTCCGACATCGCGCACAGATTTTGAGCGTGCCGCAGAGACGATCCGCAGCGGCGCGCTCGTTGCATTTCCGACGGAGACGGTCTATGGGCTCGGCGCGAACGGACTGGATGCGGCGGCGTGTGCCGGTATCTATACGGCGAAGGGCCGTCCCTCCGACAATCCGCTCATCCTCCACATCGCCGACCTCGCTATGGCGCATGAGATCGCATCCGATGTTCCGCCGACCGCCGCGCATCTCCTTACGGCATTTGCCCCCGGCCCTCTCACTGTCATTCTGCCGAAAGCCGCACACATCCCCGATATCGTGACGGGGGGACTCTCGACCGTCGGCGTGCGCTGTCCCGATCACGATGTCGCGCGTCGTCTGATCCGTGCGGCAGGTTTGCCGATTGCTGCGCCGTCGGCAAACACCTCGGGACGACCGAGCCCTACTTCGGCGGCGATGGTCTATGATGATATGGAGGGACGCATCCCTCTCATTCTCGACGGCGGCAGCTGCCGCCTAGGGGTGGAGTCCACCATTGTCGATTGCACGGAGAAGGACACTGTCACGATTTTGCGCCCCGGTGCTGTCACACGCGAGATGATTGCGGCGGAACTGCCGCACATCGAGGTGTGCATGGATGCGGCACTCACAGCAGAGGATGCAGCACCGCGCGCACCCGGCATGAAGTACACACACTATGCGCCGCGCATGCCGCTCACCGTCTATGTGGGGACGGGGACAGATGTCACTGCGGCATTGAGAGAGGAGCTCCTGCGCCGTACGGCGGCAGGAGAACGGCCTGCACTCATCGCAAGCAACGAGACGATTGCGGCACTCTCCGACATCATCCATGCAGACGACACCTATCACTGCGGGGCGCGTGGCAATCACAGCGCATTTGCATCCTGTCTCTACGACGCGCTCCGCCATTTTGACAATATGCCCGTGACCTCCCTCCTCGCTGAGGGGACAGCGGCGGTCGGGCTGGGGTCTGCGATTATGAACCGTCTGCACAAGGCGACCGGCGGGGATATCCGTTTTGTGTGAGACAAGGGAAGCACTGATAAATTCAGCACCGCCGTCTTAGCACATCTTTTTCGCCCTGTCTGTGTCGACAAATCCTCCACATAGCTTTGGCTATGCGTCCGGTTTGTCTCCTTGACAGGACAAAAAATCTGTACCAATCCGACAGACTTCATTTTATCAGCGATTCCCAAGCTTGCGTGTTCCACGTAATCAAAAAACCGACAGCCGCTCTGTTTCGAGCAAGCTGCCGGTTAGGTCGCTATTCGCATAAAAACGAAATACGTCCTTATTCAGTTGTCTGGTGTCGCACGAACACCCTCTGTGTCCGTGTGAGCGTGTATTGTACGTTCAGCTGAAACCGTTTGGAGATCTCAAATATCATCCAATTTGCGCACTAGGTTTTCGAAAAACGAATCGTACAGAGAAGATTGTCACGCACCCGCCCGTGCGGGGCTGACCACGCCGCAGACATTCCTTGCCGATGCAATGCCACAGGAGAGCTGCACGACCTGTTGGCAGTTCTTGTTCTTCTTCAAAGATGCATTCCCATCAGGGGATATGGCAACAGCGTTCAAAGAATTGATTCAATAGACATTCTCCTTTCTTTCATCTTCACGTTTCTAGGAGATATATCTCTTTTCTGCATTTATCATATCATAAATCGGACGATTTTGCAATAGCTTTTCCATGAAAGAAAGGGGAAATGGCATTGTTTTCCTTCTTGATGGATTTCCTGTTCCCGCCACGCTGTCCGAGCTGCTCCGCCTATGTCGAGCGCAGGGGCTCATTCTGCGCGGCATGTGCGCGGCGGCTGATCGGGCTGCACGCCCTCGCGTGCACGGGGGAGTCACAGAAATATCTTGACGGGATCTGGGCGTTTGCCCATTACCGCGCAGGTGTGCGCGATCTCCTGCGCACGCTGAAATATCGGAAACAGAAATCCGTACTTCCTGCGCTGCATACGATTCTGACGATGGGCGAGGCGGCTCTTGCATCGCTCCCGCGCCCTCTCGTCGCCGTGCCCGTTCCACTCGCGCCGCAGCGTGCGCGGGAACGCGGGTTCAATCAGGCGGAGGAGATCTTTGCACCGTGGCTTGCAGCACATGGCATCGCACTCCGCCCCCTGCTCGTCCGCACGCGTGAGACGGCACCGCTCTACGAGCACACGCGCACGGAGCGGCAGCGGGAACTCAGAGGGGCGTTTGCCCCTGCAGCGGATGCAGATGCTGCGGGCAGAGATATTCTGCTCGTAGATGATATCATGACATCGGGTGCAACGCTGACGGAATGTGCGCGTACATTGAAACGTGCGGGGGCACGCCGCGTCTATGCCTTTGTTCTGGCGAGTGAGCATCTGTGATGTATGTCATAGGAAGCGCAGCAATTTGCTTGTAAAAAATACGGAAAAGTCCTATAATGAAAGAGTGTTATTATGGGGAGATTCCATCGAAAGTACCGATATGAGCCCCTTATAGGGTCGGATGATCGGTACTTTTGTTGTTTAGGAGGGGTTCTATTGCAGATGAATGGTGCACGCGCTCTCTTGGAGAGCCTCAAGGCGGAGGGCGTCGAGGTCGTGTTTGGCTATCCGGGCGGTGCTGTCCTCACGCTTTATGATGAAGTATATAAGATGAATTTTCCGCACGTCCTCACGCGTCACGAACAGGGGGCGGCGCACGCGGCGGACGGTTATGCCCGTGCCTCGGGCAAGGTCGGTGTGGCGTTTGCCACCTCGGGGCCCGGCGCGACGAACCTCGTGACGGGCATTGCGACGGCGCATATGGACTCCGTGCCGATGGTCTGTATCACGGGGCAGGTGGCGAATCCGTACATTGGCAAGGATTCCTTTCAGGAGGCGGACATCGTCGGTATCACCACGCCGATTACGAAGCACAACTACCTTGTCAAGGACGTGAACGACATTCCGCGCGTCGTAAAGGAGGCGTTCTATATCGCGCGTACGGGTCGCCCCGGTGTCGTCGTCATTGACGTGGCAAAGGATGTTTTTGATACGCCGATCGACTACGAGTACCCCGCAGCAGTCGAGCTCCACGGCTACACCGATGACATCCCGTTCGACATGGCGGCAGTCCACGCAGCTGCGGAGGCTCTGTCTGCCGCACGTCGGCCACTGCTCTTCGTGGGCGGCGGTGTCGTGCTCTCGGATACGTCGACATATGTGTGTGAGCTCCTTACGCTGACGGGAATGCCGTCCGTTGCAACCCTCATGGGCATTGGCGGCGTTCCTGCAGAGACGGAGGGCTATACGGGGATGGCGGGGATGCACGGTGCCTATGCTTCGAACATGGCGATTCAGGAGTGTGATCTCCTGCTCGCGCTCGGCACGCGTTTCAGCGACCGCGTGACGGGAAACACGGCGGCATTTGCGCCGAAGGCGCGGATTGTCCACTTTGATGTTGACCCCGCAGAATTCAACAAAAATGTGCGTACGGACATCCCCATCATCGGCGATCTCCGCGAGACGCTGCCCGCGTTCGTGGATGCCGTACGTGCGGTGCAGGACGATCTCCCCGTGCGCTTCCGTCCGTGGCGCGGCGAGGTGCTCTCGATGGAGCGCGCCCATCCGCTTGGTTGGAAGGCATCGGAGGACATTCGCCCCGAGGAGCTCATCAGTCGTGTGCGTGAGCTCGTCCCTGCGGATGCGATCTGCGTTACGGATGTGGGGCAGCATCAGATGTGGGCGGCACAGTTCTTCGGCTGCGATGCGCCACGCCACTTCCTCACCTCGGGGGGGCTCGGTACGATGGGCTACGGCCTGCCCGCCGCGATCGGCGCGAAGATTGCGAACCCCGACAAGGAAGTTGTCCTCATCACGGGCGATGGCAGCATCATGATGAACTGCCAGGAACTTGCGACGATGGCGGACAACGACATCGATGTGAAGATTGTCATTGTGCACAACTCCATCCTCGGTATGGTCGGGCAGTGGCAGCGGCTCTTCTACAGTCATCACTACTCCGCCTCGGAGCTCAAGGGCAAGACCGATTTTGTAAAGCTCGCCGAGGCAATGGGGGTCGCGGGCTGCCGTATCGAAACGCGGGAAGCGTTCGCGGAGGTGCTGCCGCAGGTTCTCCGCGCCAAGGGGGCGCGTCTCATCGATGTCATTGTGCCGCAGGAGGCGGATGTCGTACCGATGGTGCCGGGTGGCAAGCGGCTCGATCAGATGGTGCTCGGAGGGAGATAAGATGGATAAGTATTTGCTCGCCGTGCTCGTCGATAACAAGCCCGGCGTCCTCACGCATATCGCGGGGCTCATCAGCCGCCGCGCGTTCAACATCGAGAGCATCTCCGCCGGGTACACGGAGGAGCCGGATGTCACACGCATCAACATTGTCGTCTCGGTCGCCTCGGAGAACGAGCTGCGGCAGGTAGTGACGCAGCTGTCGAAGCTGATCGACGTGGTGAAGATCGTCAACCTCACGCAGTTCGAGTCGATCACGCGTGAGCTCGTGCTCATCAAGGTGCACGCGACCAAGGAGAACCGTGCGGAGATTATCGACGTGGTGAACATCTTCCGCGCACGCATCGTGGATGTCGGTGTGGAGAATGTCGTCATCGAGTTGACGGGCGACGCGAAGAAGATTGATGCCCTCTCGGAACTGCTCTCGGACTACGGCATCATCGAGATCGCACGGACAGGGGCGATTGCGCTTTCGCGCGGCCCTGTGCCCGTCAAGCAGATGTAGTTTTTCGGTAGAGAAGGAGCGTTTTGACATGAATCTTAGGAAATGGGGGCTTCTGCTCCTGCCGGCCGCGTGCCTTGGGCTTGCCGGCTGTGGGCTGCCGGGGGCGAGTTCGGATCGGATCATCTACGCGAACTTTGATGACAGTGACGGATTCTGTGCGCAGATCAAGGATGCCTTTGCGAACAAGGCGAAGGCGGACGGCATCGAGATCGAATTTCTCGACGCGAAGAACGACGGAAATATGCAGATCGACCAGCTGAACGAGGCAATCGGCAGCGGCGCGGGGGCGATTGTCCTGCTTGCAGCGGACGGTTCCAGCATCGTCAAGACCATCGAAAAGGCGAACGATGCGGGCATTCCGATCATCACAGTCAACCGCAGCGTTGCGGGCGGCAAGGTGCTGCGTGCCTACTCCGACGACGTGGAGGCGGGGCGCATGTAGGGCGAGTACATGGCATCGCATCTGCCGCCGAACGCGAAGATCGTGTATTTGCAGGGCGATGGGACGCAGAGCAGTGCCGTCGGTCGCTGGGAGGGGTTCAAGGCAGCGTGCCTAGACAAGCGCCCCGACATCCGGCTGCTCTCGTTCGTGGATGCCGGATGGAGCAAGGCCGAGGCCTTGAAGACCATGATGCTCTGGATGAATATGTTCCCCGAGATCAACGGCGTCGTTGCAGGAAACGATGAGATGGCACTCGGTGCGATTGCCGCGCTCAAGGGGGCAAACCGCCTCAGTGGATGCCTTGTCTCTGCGGTCGATGCCACTCCTGCGGGGCTCGCAGCAGTCGAGGCGGGAGAGATGGCGCAGACCATCAAGCAGGATGCAAAGGCGCAGGGCGAGGGTGCACTCACACTCGCAGAGGGCTTCCTCAAGGGGAATCCGCCCTCCGGTGACCTCGCCATTCCGTTTACATCCATAACAGCGGACAATCTCGCACAGGCGAAGTGAGGAGGGGAGTGCCATGAATTTACCATTCATCTCTGCGGAGGCAATGAAGGACTATGCCGTGCGCCGTATTCCTCCTGGCAGCCATCCTCGTTGTCGCCGTCGTCGGTATCTACTCGAACTATCAGGCACAGCAGTCGCTTGACGATATGTATCACCATAATCTCATGTCGACGCAGTATCTGAACGATGCAAATACGCGCCTGCGAAAAATCAACGTCAATGTGCCGTACATCCTACAGGAGAACATCACTGTGGACAACCGCAAGATTCTCGTGGATGATGTGCTCGGCAATCTGAACGCTCTCCGTCACGATATGGAGGAATTGAAGAAGATCGACACGAGCGAGCGGGCACAGGCGACGATTGCCGAACTGGAAAAGAATCTGAGCGTCGCGGCGGACAAGGTCGGAGCGGTCAACAATATGGGGACGACACCCGAGGATCGTGTCGCGATCTTTGACAATCTCGCTTCGCTCACCGTCATCTCAAGCAATATGGCGGTGCTCACGCCCGACAACGTATTCCAGGGGAAGCAGCTCTTTGCGGCGAACAATGTACGCTATGAGCGTACGGTCTACAGCTTTGCCATCATCATCGTCATTGCAGTAGGGTTTGGCATGCTCGTGTCGCGGCGCATTGCAGATAATATCTCCGATCCGCTCGCTGCCTCCATCGGACATCTGAGTGCTGTCGCGTCCGGAGACCTTTCGCGTGAGATTCCGCGCGAACTCTCTGACCGTGCGGATGAAATCGGTACGGTCGTCAAGGCACTCGGAAAGATGCAGGGCTTTATGAAGCAGGTGCACGAGGAGGCGGAGCAGATCGATGCGATGGTTGCCGAGCTTGAGGAGATGCTGCACGGGCTCAACAATGACACGCAGGACATGTCTGCCGTGACCGAGGAGATGTCAGCAGGCATGGAGGAGACGGCAGCCTCCACATCCAGCGTCCAGCACCTCAGCGGTGACCTGAATGACGGGATCAAGGGGGCAGCGGACGCAGCACACGAGAGCGAGGAGTATACGCGCGAGGTTGCACAGCGTGCCGCCGATCTCCAGACGACGATGGAGCAGTCACGTCTCAATACGCGGCAAATCTACGGCTCGACGAAGTCAGCGGTCGCAGAGGCCATCGAATCCGCGAAGGTGGTCGATCAGATCGGACAGCTCACGCTTGAGATCTCTGAGATTGCCGAGCAGACGAACCTCCTCGCTCTGAACGCAAGCATCGAGGCGGCGCGTGCAGGCGAACAGGGACGCGGCTTTGCCGTGGTCGCGGGTGAGGTCGGAAAGCTCGCCGAGCAGTCACGCGGAACGGCAGAGAAGATCAAGGGGCTACGGGGCAGGTTACGGGATCGGTGCAGGCACTCTCCGACGGTACGCATAGGCTGCTCACCTTCATCGATGAAAACATTCGCGACGACTATGACCTGATGGACAAGACGGCGGTGCAGTACAAAGCGGATGCGGAGTTCTTCCGCAAAACCGCAGAGGCGACAACGTCGCGGTCACAGGAACTGCTGGGCTCCGTCAGTGAGATGAATGCGGCGATGGAGGGCATCCGCAACGCGACCCACGAGGGCGCGGAGGGCAACACGCGCATTGCGGAGAAGGTTGTCTCCATGGCGGCAGAGTACGAGAACATCCTCGCGAAGATCCAGACCTTCAAGGAAGGTACGGCACGACTCAAAAACCTCGTGGCGGCGTTCAAAGAGTAACGCTGCTCGGCATCCTCCAAACAACAAAGAGTCATTACTGGCTCTTTGTTGTTTTTTTGACTTTTTTACAAAATACCTATTGACTTTTTGACTTAAAACGATTAGTATAGACATCGTAAGTTAGCACTCAGTAAATGAGAGTGCTAACACAATGAAAAGATTTGTATGAAACTAGGAGGCAGATACCATGATTAAGCCACTGGGCGAACGTGTTGTCATTGAAGTCGCGGAGAGCGATGTCACGACGGCGAGCGGCATTGTGCTCCCCGACACGGCGAAGGAAAAGCCGCAGAAGGGCAAGGTCGTTGCCGTTGGCACAGGAAAGCTGCTCGAGAACGGCGAGCGCGCTGCGATGGAGGTCAAGGTCGGCGACGGCGTTGTCTTCTCGAAGTACTCGGGCTCTGAGATCAAGGTGGATGACAAGGACTACCTCATCGTTCGTGAGAGCGATATTCTGGCAATCCTGTAATAGATAACGTGGAGGCAATATAAATGGCAAAGCAGATTCTGTTTGACGAAGAGGCTCGCCGCGCACTCGGACGCGGTGTGGATGCACTGGCAAATGCGGTCAAGGTCACGCTCGGCCCAAAGGGACGCAACGTCGTTCTGGACAAGAAGTACGGCGCACCGACGATCACGAATGACGGTGTGACGATTGCACGCGACATCGAGCTCGAGGATCCGTTCGAGAACATGGGCGCACAGCTCGTGAAGGAAGTTGCGACGAAGACGAACGACATCGCGGGCGACGGCACGACGACGGCAACGCTTCTCGCACAGGCGATGATTCAGGAGGGCATGCGCAACGTTGTTGCGGGCGCAAACCCGATGATCGTCAAGAAGGGCATCGAGACGGCTGTCAAGACGCTTGTCGAGGAGATCAAGAGCAAGGCGCAGAAGGTCGAGACGAAGGCGAAGATCGCACAGGTTGCGGCAATCTCCTCCGGCGATACCGAGGTCGGCGATCTCATCGCAGAGGCGATGGAGAAGGTCGGCAAGGACGGCGTCATCACGGTCGAGGAGTCCAAGTCGATGGACACGAACCTCTCGGTCGTCGAGGGTATGCAGTTCGACCGCGGCTACATCTCCCCGTACATGGTGACGGACACGGAGAAGATGGAAGCCGTCATGGACGACCCCTATGTGCTCATCACCGACCGCAAGATCTCGTCCGTCGCGGACATCCTGCCCGTGCTTGAGCAGGTCGTGAAGCAGGGCAAGCAGATCGTCATCATCGCCGAGGATCTCGACGGTGAGGCACTCGCAACCATCGTGGTCAACAAGCTGCGCGGCACGTTCAAGGCTCTCGCGGTCAAGGCGCCGGGCTTCGGCGACCGCCGCAAGGCAATGCTCGAGGACATCGCCATCCTCACGGGCGGCACGGTCATCAGCGAGGAGATCGGCCGCAAGCTCGACAGTGTGACGCTCGAAGATCTCGGCCGTGCGCGTCAGGTGCGTTCCTCCAAGGAGGAGACGACGATCGTGGACGGTGCGGGCGACAAGGCGCAGATTGCAGCGCGTGTCGACCAGCTCAAGAAGCAGATTGCAGACACGACGTCCGACTTCGACCGTGAGAAGCTGCAGGAGCGTCTTGCAAAGCTCTCCGGCGGTGTGGCGGTTGTCGAGATCGGCGCAGCGACGGAAGTCGAGATGAAGGACAAGAAGTACCGCGTCGAGGATGCGCTCAACGCAACGCGTGCAGCAGTCGAAGAGGGCATTGTTGCCGGCGGCGGCACGACGTTCATCGACATTCTCCCGGCACTGGACAAGATTCAGGCGGAGGGCGATGTCAAGGTCGGCGTCGAGATCGTCAAGCGCGCCGTTGAGGCTCCTGTCCGCCAGATCGCAGAGAATGCGGGTCTTGAGGGCTCTGTCGTGGTCGACAGCGTCAAGAAGGCGGGCGACGGCATCGGTTTCAACGCACTCGAGAACACCTATGTCGACATGATCGGCGCGGGCATCGTGGATCCTGCAAAGGTCACGCGTTCCGCTCTGCAGAATGCGGCATCGATCGCGGCAATGGTGCTCACCACCGAGACGCTTGTCACCGACAAGCCGGAGCCGGAGGCTCCGATGCCGGGCGGCGCACCGGGCATGGGCGGTATGGGCGGCATGATGTAAGGCGTCAGCCCATCAAATCTTATTTGTAAAAGTGGACTCCCTTGTGATACCTCATGAGGGAGTTTATACTTTTCGCTTTCCGCATAGTTCTTTTCTATTTAGGGGTGGGATTGAGATGAAGATGAAGATGAAGAAAATCGCAGCGGCAATGGCTCTTGGTTGTCTGATGCTTAGTGCAACGGCTTTTGCAGAGGAAGGTCAGGATCGCACGGTACAGCAGTGCTTCCAGAAGGATGATCTCATTGTCCTCGACAAGCAGGATGTTGCCGGCGGCAAGGGCACGCTTCATGGACTGTTCTCCTTTACCCGTGACATGGCAAAGCCTGAACAGGCCATCAAGGAGATCGGATGGATGCGGCTCGATAAGGGGGCGTCCATTGGTCTGCACAAGCATGGCGTGAACGAGGATGCATACATCATCATCTCGGGAGAGGGGATCTTCACGGATGGCGACGGCAATGAGACGGTCGTGCGTGCGGGAGATATCACGATCGCACGTGCCGGACAGTCTCACGCACTCCGCAACGAGAAGGATGAGCCGCTCATCTTCCTCGATGTGATCGCACAGAACGACGGAATGCCGCAGTAAACCAAATATGAGAGGCATGTTTCTTTACAGATGGAAACATGCCTTTTTTTTGCTATAATGTTTACGTAAATTCAGCTAAGTTGATATTGTATGAATGGAAATGCGGTGCTATACTAGGTTCAGAAACAGAGTTATATTGTTCCACCGACAGGTGGGCGAAAGGAGTTTCGCATGCTGAATATGGACAAGAAACTCGCCAAGCGCGAGGAAGAGGGCAAGATCATCCGTGCGGGCATCGTCGGTGCGGGGCAGATGGGACGCGGCATGGTTACGCAGATGGCACTCATGAAGGGAATCATGCCGGCAATTGTCTCGGATATCAAATTTGAAAATGTCATCAATGCGTTTCACTATGCGGGCATCAGCGATGAGAACATCGCCGTTGCAAAGACGCTCGAAGAAGCCAATCGCTACATGGAGCAGGGAAAATATGTTGCGACGGAGAATTCGGATTTCATCGCGCAGGCCAACCTTGTGGAGGTTGCCATTGACGTGACGGGTGTGCCTGAGGTCGGCGTCAAGATCGCAATCGACGCGATGAACAATAAGAAACACGTTGTCATGATGGATGTTGAGACGGACGTTGTCATCGGCAGCTATCTCAAGAAGCTCGGTGACAAGAACGGTGTTATCTACACAGGCTCTGCGGGCGATGAGCCGGGAGCTGTCATGGAGCTTTACTCCTTTGCGCGTGCAATGGGCATGGAAGTCAAGGTCATGGGCAAGGGCAAGAACAACAAGCTCGATTATGACTGCAACCCCGACACCGTCCTTGAAGAGGCGACACGCCGCAAGATGAGCCCGCGCATGCTCACCTCGTTCAAGGACGGCACGAAGACCATGGTCGAGATGACTGCCATGTCGAACGCGACCGGACTCGTCCCCGACGTCATCGGCGGACATGGCCCTTCTGCTTCGCCGAAGGATCGCTGTGCCGACCTCAACGAAATCTTCAAGCTCAAAAAGGACGGCGGCATCCTCAGCAAGCACGGTGTTGTGGAGTACGTCAACGGCATTGCGCCCGGCGTCTTTGTTACCGTCACCACGCAGAACGAGGAGATTGCGTATCAGATGGGCTATCACAGCATGGGACCCGGCCCTCTCTGGACGCTCTATCGACCGTATCACCTCTGCAACCTCGAGACGCCGCTCACCGTCGCGAAGATCGTCATCGATCAGGAGCCGACCATCATCCCGCTCGACGGCCCCGTCAGCGAGTGCATCACCGTTGCCAAGCGTGATCTGAAGGAGGGTGAGACCATCGACGGCATCGGCGGATACACCACCTACGGTTCCATTGCAACGGCGCAGGAAACCTATGAGAAAGGGTACGTCGTCTATGCGCTCGTCAATAAGAATGCACGCATGAAATGTGACGTGAAGAAAGGAACGCTCCTCACTCTCGATATGGTCGACCTCGACACATCGACGCAGCTCTACCAGGTGCGCAAGGAACAGGACAAGATGTATAACAACGGCTATGCGCTGAAGTAAGTGTGAAAATTGATAAGGGGCACAAAGAAGAAAGAAACTTTAAGGAAGCACTGATAAATTCAGCACTGCCATCTTGACGCATCTTTTTTGCCCGCACTGTGCCCTCGATCCTCCACATAGCCCTCGCTATGCGTCCGGTTTGCCTCCTTGTTCGGACGAAAAATCTACGCCAATCTGACAGACTTCATTTTATCAGCGATTCCTTAACACGAAGGATGTCACATATGAGACGTATATTTCACAAACGTGACAATAAAAATTGAAAATGGCGAAAAAACGCCGTGAAACGTGGTTTTCACGGTGTTTTTTCTTGTCATTTTTTTCCCTTAACGTTATATTCAAGATGTCAGGATGACAAACGCGCGAAACCTTCACAAATGTGAAGATGTATTCTCCGAGGAGGAAAACAATATGCAGGCCGTGGATAAACGGATCCTTATCAAGGCGGCAAATCTCTACTACAGTGACGGTTTGAAGCAGGGGGAAATCGCCGCGCGTCTCGGTGTCGACCGCACGACGGTGAGCAAGTATCTCAAGCGGGCGCTTGCGGCGGGCATTGTCCGCATCACGGTCGAGACGGACAGCAACGAGGAGCTTGAGAGCGCACTTGAGCGTCGCTTCAGTCTTCGTGAGGCATATGTCGTCGCGCACAGCATCGATCTTGAGCAGGTCAAGCGGCGTATGGCACAGGCGGGGCTGAGTCTACTGCGGCGCATTGTGACCGACGGACAGACCATCGGCCTTGCATGGGGGACGAGCATTCGTGAGCTGACGCGCTATGCGGCGGCGGAGCGGCTGCACCCGGTCGACGCGGACTTTGTTCCGCTCGACGGCGGCCCTGAGAGCGTCGACAGCGAACTCCATGTGAATACGCTCTGCTACGAGATGGCAAATGCGTTCGGCGGACGCAGTCACTACATCTACGCACCGGCGATTGCACGCACAGCGGAGATTGCAGCGGCGATTCGTCAGGATGTGAACTTTGAGCAGATCACGAATTTCTGGGAGCAGCTCGACATCGGCATTGTCGGTATCGGCGCACCCGTGAAGTCCTCGAATCTCGTCTGGATGGGCAGCTTCGGCAGAGAGGCGATTGAGAGTCTGCTGCGGGAGCGTGTGGTCGGTGAGATCTGCTCGATGTTCTACGATATCCAAGGAAAACCCGTTACCACGGAGTTCCATGACCGCATCATCGCCGTTGAGCTTGAACGCCTCCGTGCGCTCGACTACAGCATCGGCATGGCAGCATCGCGCGAGAAGGTGCCTGCGATCCTCGGGGCACTGCGCGGACATTTTATCAACGTCCTCATCACGGATGAGGAGACTGCAAAGATTCTTTTGAATGAATGAAAGGAACGATCACGATGCTCTGGCTTGCTCTGATTGCCGTACTCATGTGGGTGCTCCAACTTGTCTTGAGCATCCTGCAGTTCCGTCGCTTTGCGGCACATGTGAAGGAGATGCGCCGCGAGGGGCGTGTCGCCATCGGCAAGGCAAAGGGCCGTTTTGTCGCAGGGGCAATCGTTCTTTTCGTCATCGACCCCGCATGTAACATTGTACGCGGCGAGATCATGAAGGGCGTCACCGTGTTTGCGGACTTTCGTTCCTTTGATGATTTCACGGGCAGAAATCTGCTCGACCTTACGGAGGCGGATGTTGCCACCTATGACCGTCAGACGCGCCGCGCCGTACTCGGTGCGCGCGAGGAGTACATCATCTATCAGGAGCAGGGGGAGACCCTTGCCAGTCACGCATAACTCTGATTTGATTTCGTTTCCACAGGAAAGGAGACACATTCATGGATACCTTGATTCTCTTTGCCGAGGGCTTCATCGGCATGTTCAACAAGGGCGGCGAAACCCTCATCGGCTGGGTTTCGGGCATCATCCCGACCCTCGTCTGCCTGCTCGTCGCGATGAATGCGATTGTGCTCTTCGTCGGCAACGAGCGCGTCGAGAAGTTCGCCCACCTTTGCGCGGGCAACCCCATCTCGCGCTATGTCGTCCTCCCATTCATCGGTGTATTCTTCCTCTGCAACCCGATGGCACTCTCGCTCGGCAAATTCCTGCCTGAGTACTACAAGCCTTCCTACTATGCGGCATCTTCGTCCGCATGCCACACAATGAACGGCATGTTCCCACATGTCAATCCCGGCGAAATGTTCGTATTCCTCGGCGTTGCGAACGGCATCACAACCCTTGGACTGTCGTACACGGATCTCGCACTGCGCTATCTGCTCGTCGGTCTCATCGTCAACTTCCTGCGCGGCTGGCTCACGGACTTTACGACGGCATACGTGCAGCGTCAGCAGGGCGTAAAGCTCAGCAAAGAACCGGCAGTGCTCAAAAGCTAAGGAAATCGGAGAGGAGAACATATCATGAGTGCATACAAGAGCGTCATCGTATCGGCAGGCTCGGGCGGCTTTGGCGGGCCTCTTACCCTCACGCCGGATGAGAAGCGGAACAAGATCGTCAACATCACGGGCGGTGTGATCTCGGATGTTGCCGTGCGTCTTGGAGAGATGACGGGCGCGGAGGTTGTGGACGGCTTCAAGACCAGCGTCCCCGAGGATGAGATTCTCGCAGCGGTCATTGACTGCGGCGGTACGCTGCGCTGCGGCATCTACCCGCAGAAGCGCATCTTCACCATCAACATCAAGCAGACGGGCCCCTCGGGACCGCTCGCGCAGTACATCAAGCCGGACATCTACGTCTCGGCAGTCAAGCCTGCAAATATCGCATTCAGCGACGGCACGGCTGCGCCCGCAGCAGCCCCTGCAGCCGCAGCACCTGCAGAGGAGACTGCGCCGAAGTACGACACCTCGAAGAAGATCACGGAGCAGTCCGGCAGCCTCATGGCAAAGGTCGGACAGATGATGGGCGGCATTGTCGCGACATTCTATCAGGCGGGACGCGAATCCATCAACACGCTCATCACGACGATTCTGCCGTTCATGGCATTTGTTTCCATGCTGATCGGTGTCATTCTCGGCTCGGGCTTCGGCGACTTCGTGGCGCATTTTGTCTCGCCACTCGCGGCATCTCCGATCGGGCTTGTCATCCTGGCACTGATCTGCTCCTTCCCGCTCCTCTCTCCGTTCCTTGGACCAGGGGCGGTCATCGCACAGGTCGTCGGCGTGCTCATCGGCGTTGAGATCGGACTCGGACACATCCCGCCGAACCTCGCGCTCCCCGCAGTCTTCGCCATCAACGTCCAGTGCGCCTGCGACTTCATCCCCGTCGGACTCGGACTCGCTGAGGCGGATGCAAAGACCGTCGAGATCGGTGTGCCTGCTGTGCTCTACTCGCGCTTCATGACGGGACCGCTTGCGGTGATCATCGCGTGGGTCGCAAGTGCCGGACTTTATGAGAACTGAGCTGTTTCGCTGGAAAATCGTGCAGAAGGAGAATAGATTATGAGCTGGTTGCATCTGGAAGGAAAAACGGCAATCGTCACGGGCGGTGCGTCAGGCATCGGCAAGGCGGTCGTGGAGGGCTTTTTGGCGCAGGGCGCGAACGTCGTCGTCTGTGATATGAACCCTGAGCCTCCCGAATTTGACGAAACACGTGGTAAGGTTCTCTACGTTGTCACCGACGTGACGAAGCGTGCGAGCGTCGAGGCAATGGTGGAGAAGGCAAAGAAGAGGTTTGGCAGCATCGACATCCTCGTCAACAATGCCGGCATCAATATTCCGCGCCTTCTCGTCGACCCGAACGACCCGCACGGGAAGTACGAACTGGACGACAGCGTATTCGAGAAAGTGACAGCGGTCAATCTCAAGGGGGTCTACCTCTGTGCGCAGGCAGTCGGGCGCGAGCTCGTCGCACAGGGACACGGCGTACTCATCAACATGAGCTCTGAGAGCGGCATCGAGGGCTCTGAGGGACAGAGCATCTACGCCGCGACAAAGAACGCCGTCAACTCCTTCACACGTTCGTGGGCAAAGGAGTTCGGCAAGTACGGCGTGCGCGTCATCGGCGTTGCACCCGGCATTCTTGAAGCGACGGGGCTGCGTACCCTCGCCTATGAGGAAGCACTCGCCTATACGCGCGGCATCACGGTTGATGATCTGCGCAAGGGCTATGCAAGCACGAAGACTACACCACTCGGACGCAGCGGCAAGCTCGCCGAGGTCGCCGACCTTGTTGTCTACCTCGCCTCCGAGCGTGCCTCCTACATCCACGGCGTCACCTACAACGTCGCGGGCGGCAAGACGCGCGGCTAAGGCTGGACATACAGAGGAATATTCCGTGCAACAGGAGGATGCTGCATGAAATACTATTGCGAAATCACGAGCTGGGGCGATGAAGCGCTCCTCTTCCTCGACAATCCGGACACCAACTTCATCATTATCTTCAATGATAATGCCCCGGCGGAGCTGGCAGCGTTCTCCGTGCTGCATACGCCGGCGAACTACAATGAAGATCCTGCCGTTGGCGATATGATGGTGGTCTGCGACAAGGCATTCACGATTACGGCGATTGGCGATGAGGTGCTCGATACGCTCAAGGAGCTGGGGCACTGTACGCTTTCGTTCAAGGGCGGTGAGACGGCGGAGCGTCCGGGCTGCATCATGCTGCAGGGGGATGCACCGCTGATGAAGGACGATATCAGCGCAGGGATGACCATCGAGATCCACTAAGGAAGTTTCTTCTGGGGCTGTCGTTTTGCGGCAGCCCATTTTATATGAGCTCTGTCTTTCCGTACATTTGCTGCAATACAAAAGCCTCGCAAAACTTGCGAGGCTTACATTATATCTTCTTACTCACCCATGACCACAATCGTGCATTTTCGCGTGCGGGCACGTGTGCGGTCGAAGTCGACAAAGTAGCAGTAGCCCGTTGTCCCAACGGCGAGTTTGCCGCCTGCGACTTCGAAGGTCTCCGAGGAGCCAATGAGAGTTGCCTTCAGGTGAGCGTCGCAGTTCCAAAGAGCCGTGCGGTCACCGCCGGGCAGGTATGCCTCGGCATCCGGCCAGCTCTCGACGGCACGGTAGTGCTCCTCTCCCGGGTACTGGTATTGGTTCCAGCCCGTCTGGTTCGGGATCAGCTTCTCGAGGACGGCGTTCAGATCGTTCTGCAGGAACTCTGTGCCCGTCTCGTCCACATCGTGCACGAACTCCTCGAAGAAGACCCCGCAGGTCGTATGCGGCGAGATGACCGTTGCGATACCTTCGTTGATTTTGCTCTCCTCGATGGCGGCGCGCAGTTCCTCCGTGATGTTGATAAAGGTCGGTGTGCCTCCGTGTGAGGTGAGGGCCAGCTTCTTCTTGAATACAGCCATGTATATATCTCCTTTGCGCTATGCCGCGTTTCCCTGGGCCTCACGCACTTCGGCGGCACGCACGATTGCCGCGGCCATCTCCATGATGCGCTGCGCCGGATCGGGAGCGTTCAGAATTCCGCTCGTCGCACCGCTGCCGTCTGCACCGAGTCGTACGACGCGGTAGACATCATCTGCCGTTGTGATGCCGGAGGCAATCATGATGCCGATGGACGGATCAATGCTGCGGATCTTCGCAACGATTGAGGTCGTGTAGCTGTCATCTGCGGTTTTTCCTGTACCGATGAGATCGGTTGGCTCGCAGAGCAGAATATCGGGGCGGAATGCGGCGATGGCAGTGCCCTCGGCGAGCGAATCTGCGCACGCAATCGTCTCGATGTCCAGTTCGCGTGCGCGGACAATCGTCTTTGCAAGCTCGGCCATTGTCATGGGGTTCTCCGCATGATTGAGGAAGGTTGCACGTGCCCCTGCCTCGTAGAGTGCCTCGGGCAGGAGATGTCCCATGCCGCGGCCGGGGCGCAGGCTCTCCATCGCCTGTGCCGTGACGATAATCGCCTCGGTGTTTTCGCTCACATAGCGAATATCGGCGAAGGGGCAGGTAAAATAGATCTTCAGCCCCGTCTCCTTGGCCGCATGATCGGCAGCGCGCGCGAGTGCAAGCGACTCCTTGCCATAGAGATAGGACTTCGGGTTGACGACGAGGAATGGGGCAAGACTGCTCTTCATGATAAGACCTCCTGTATGCGTTGATTTATTACCACTGGTTAATTAAATATTACCACAGGTAAGAGGTGACTGCAAGAAGGTTTTCTGTTGACAAAAGGATAAGTAATCACATACTATAACAAAAGTAAAAGAGAAGGGAGGCACATCCATGACGAGCAAAAAGCAACAGCGGCTGCACGAGAAGATTCGAGATGCGATGGAGCGACAATTCACGGAGCTCGCGTATTTCTCGCCGATTCCAGGCGAGAGAGAGCTGTGTCAGATGCTCGGTGTGAGCCGTCCGACCGTGCGCAAGGCACTTGAATTGCTCGAGATGGAAAACAAGATCGTGCGCATGCAGGGGCGCGGCTCGTTCTACACGGGAGAGAAGATCCCCGTGGATTACTCCGAGGCGGCACGGCGCGGCTTCGGTCTGGCGCAGATGTTCTCGGCGGAAGGGCGTGTTACGCGCAGCTCCGTACTGCAGCAGCTCGTCGAACCTGCGCGTGGGAATCTCGCAGCGATGCTTGGCCTTGCCGAGGAGACGCTTGTCTTTCATTTGAAACGTCTGCGCTATGTGGATGAGAAGATCTATGCCGTGACGGATGATTACATCCCGCTCGCACTCTGCCCCGACCTCGTGCACATCGACTTCACGCAGAACGGTCTCCTGCGCACGCTTGAGGCGCATGGTGTGCATCCCTATGCTGAGGACAAGACGATCGAGGTGATCTGCGCAACTCCCGAGATTGCCCTCTATCTCGAGGTGGCAGAGGAGGCACCGATTTTCGTCACGCGCATTCTGACGACGGACCGCGAGGGACAGATCATCCAGTATGCGACCTCGAAGGCGGACGCATTTCGCAGCCGCTTTCGCGTACGCTCAACAAAATAATAACCACTGGTAAATAAAATAATTGACAAATGGATTGCTCTGAAATATGATAGGCACAAAATCAATGCGTTTTCAGAAAAGGAGGAATCCTCATGTTGGTCGATGGAAAGTCCGTGCTCAGCGCGGCGAAGGCAGGGCATTACGGTATTGTTGCCCCTGATTTTCTTACGCTGAATGCCGCTCGCGTCTTCGTGCAGACAGCGGACGCACTCAAAACGCCGATTCTCCTCTCCTTTGCACAGGGGCATGCGGGGCTGATCTCTCTCGAGGAGGCAGCGCTTGTAGGAAAGTTCTGGGCGGAGAAGGTTGACACACCGATTGTTCTGCATCTCGATCATGGGCAGGACTTTGATTTCCTGCAGCGCGCGATTTCGCTTGGTTTTACCTCCGTTATGCTGGATGCCTCGATGAAGGACATGGACGAGAATATCCGCCTGACGAAGGAGGTCGTCGCCTATGCGCATACGAAGGGCGTCAGCGTCGAGGCGGAGATCGGCCATGTGGGCGGTGCGTCCGAGGGGATTGAGGGCGCAACTTCGGAGAGTGTCTATACGACTGTGGAGGAGGCGGTGACCTTTGCAGAGGCTACCGGGGTGGACTCGCTCGCTGTTTCCATTGGTACCTCGCACGGCGTTTACGCGAGCAATCGGACGCCGGAGCTGAACTTTGAGCGGCTGCGCGAGCTCGCTGCAGCTGTCCCTGTTCCGCTCGTTCTGCACGGTGGTTCCGGCACGGGGGACGAGAATCTGCGCCGTGCTGTGTACGAGGGGATCACGAAGCTGAATGTCTATACGGATTTCCTTGTCGGGGCAATCGATGAGATCAGGGCGGTGGGGACGAACTCCCTGATCGAGGTGCAGAAGGCATCGGATGAGGGGATGCGCAGGGTGCTTACGCATTACATCAACCTCATCTCGAAAACAGCATAGTTTAATCGCTTACAAAGGGCTGCCGCATTTCGGCAGCTTTTTGATTTGGAGCGCGTCGGCAGGAACAAATGATAATAGCTGACGTGCGCATCAAAATACATTTACAAAAGTTCAAGAAAGTGATTATTGTAAAAAATAGGTATGAATGGTATAATTTATTTTGTCAGGTGAAATGGGGAAATCGAAGGGGGGATATTTTGCAGACAGAAATGCTCGTCGGCGCGGTGTTCCTGCTCTTTGTCATCCAGGTCATTGGGACACATCTGCAGGTGAAGGCATACAAGGGGGCTGTGCGCGAAATGCACAAGCTCGGCAATGTGGGCATCGGTTCGCGCCGCCGAAAGCTCGGGGCTTCGAATATTGTTGTCATCGCGTGCAATTCCGCGGGCGAGATTTTGGATGGGCGAATTATGCAGGGGATGACGATCCTCAGCCGCTTTCGTCCGATGGAGGGCATCGCGGGACGGACGATCTACGATCTGCGCGCGGAATACGCCGCACTTCCCGAGAAGCACCGCATGCACTACAAGGGGCATATACAGGCGCTCGATGCACTGATTACCAGACTGCGTACATCGGAGCAGCAGGAATCGGAGTAGTTGCGGCAGGAGCCTCACATGGAGTTCTGCCTGAATATAAAAAGTTTAACGCATAGGAGGAAAACGCATGTATCACTCTGTGAAGATTGTCGCCGGCAAAGGCGGATGGGGCGGGCCGCTCGTGCTCGTTCCGACGGAGACACGCAGCAAGATCGTCAGCGTTACGGGCGGCGGTGTACATCCGCTTGCGGCAAAGATTGCCGAGATGACGGGCTGCACGGCGGTCGACGGGTTCTCGACGGGGGTGTCGGATGAGGAGATCCTGCTCGCTGTCGTAGACTGCGGCGGTACCGCGCGCTGCGGCGTCTACCCGAAGAAGGGGATTCTGACGGCAAACGTGCTTCCTGTTGGAAAGACAGGGCCGCTCGCACAGTTCATCACGAAGGAACTCTACGTTTCGGCAGTCGATCTCTCCTGCCTCTCTCCGGCGGACGAGAGCGAGACCGCGGCAGCGGCGGCAGCAGCTGCACCTGTCTCTACGCCAAAGACGAAGGCAGAGGCAAAGGCCGAGATTGCGGCAATGCAGGCGGGCCGCGAAAAGAATTTCGTCACGCGTCTCGGCATCGCCATCGGCGGTGTGGTCAACAAGTTCTACGCTGCGGGCCGCGAAACCATCGACATCACGATCAAGAGCATCCTGCCGTTTATGGCGTTCGTCTCCATGATCCTCGGCATCATCTCCGTCTCAGGGCTCGGCAATGTCATCGCGAATACGATCTCTCCGCTTGCGAGCACCTTGCCCGGCATGCTCATCATCTCTCTCATCTGCGCGATCCCCTTCATCTCGCCCGTGCTCGGGCCTGGTGCTGTTATCGCGCAGGTGGTCGGAACGCTACTCGGCGCACAGATCGGCATGGGCAACATTCCGCCGCAGTACGCCCTGCCTGCGCTCTTTGCAATCAATGCACAGGTCGGCGCGGACTTCGTTCCGGTCGGGCTGAGCCTCGGTGAGGCGGACCCCGAGACCATTGAGCTGGGGGTACCTGCCGTTCTCTACTCGCGCGTCATCACGGGCCCCTTGGCGGTGCTGATTGCCTACGCGGCGAGCATAGGCCTTTACTAATCGGGAGGGATATAGTATTATGGAACTGATAGCAACCGTAGCAAACGGCTTTATGGATCTCTTCCGCGCAGGTGCGGCGACTTTTACGTCGTGGGTCACGGGGATCATTCCTCTGCTCGTCATCATGATGACGGCGGTCAACTCACTCATCAAGCTCATCGGAGAGGATCGTGTGAATGGTGTGGCGCAGCGTGCGACACAGAACATCATCACGCGTTATACCGTTCTCCCCGTGCTTGCCGTGCTCTTCCTCGGCAATCCAATGTGCTATACGTTCGGCAGCTTCGTCGATCCGAAGTACAAGCCTGCCTACTACGATGCGGCAGTCAGCTTCGTTCATCCTGTGACGGGACTCTTCCCGCACGCAAATGGGGGAGAGCTCTTCGTCTATATGGGGATTGCGGCGGGGATTACGACACTCGGCCTGCCGCTTGGCGATCTTGCCGTCCGCTATTTCCTTGTAGGCATTGTCGTCATTCTGGTTCGCGGCATTGTCACCGAGAAGATCTATCTCTATATGAAGCACCGTGAGGAAAAGCGGGCATAGGGAATACGGGAGCTTGCTTCATCTCGGAGCGGCGTATATCTGCAAGACAGGAGGATGCAGCATGAAATACTATTGCGAAATCACGAGCTGGGGCGCAGAGGCACTCCTCTTCCTCGACGATCCGAATGCCAACTTTATCATCATCTTCAACAATAACGCACCGGCGGAGCTCGCGGAGTTTTCCGTGCTTCATACACCGGCGAACTACAACGAGGATCCCGCTGTCGGTGATACGATGATCATCTGTGATAAGGCGTTCACGATCACGGCAGTCGGGGATGAGGCACTCCATACGCTCAAGGAACTCGGGCACTGCACTCTCTCGTTCAAGGGCGGCGATACGCCGGAGCGTCCGGGCTGCATCATGCTTCAAGGCGATGTGGCGCTTGTAAAGGACGATTTAAAGATGGGGGCAAGCATCGAAATTCATTAGAGCAAAGCTCATAGGGGGGGCTGCCGCAGCAGCGGCGGCCCCTTTTTTGACAAAGTTATAGAAAATATGTCAATGAGTATCACAAAGGGAAGAATGTGTTCCAAAGTTCATGAGAGGGGTTCACGATGAAGAGAATTGTTGACGATGTACGTCTCATCTTTAAGTGCTGCAGCCTCTACTATCAGGACGGACTGGGGCAGAAGGAGATCTGTGAGGTGCTCGGCATCTCGCGCCCGACCGTCTCGCGTATGCTCACGATCGGCAAGGAGCGCGGCATCGTCCGCATCGAGATCCAGAATCTGGACAATATTGCCTACGGCAAGATGGAGCGCGAGCTCGAAAAAAAATACAACCTGCAGGAGGTCATCATCGTTCCCTCCAGCCCCATCTCGGATGGGCAATATCCCATCAACTCGGAGATCGGCAGTGCGACGCTCGAGTATCTGTCACGCGTCCTGATGGACGGCTATCTCGTCGGCATCACGATGGGCCTTGCGATCCAGAACGTCGTGCGCTCGGATTACTTCATCCGCAGTCCGATCAAGGCGACCTTTGTTCCGCTTGTGGGCGGCGTCGCCGAGAGCCGTCTCGACATCCACTCCAACTACCTCGCGCAGGAGTTCGCCGACCGCTTCGTCGGGGACTGCATCCAGTTCTTCTCGCCGGCGGTATTTTCGCGCCGCGAGGTGCTCGAGGGATTTTTGCAGGAAAAGACGATACGGAATGTGATCCGCCTGTATTCCCGTCTGGATCTCGTCCTCATGGGGATCGGAATCCCCTCGACGGAGCATTCGACCATTCTGCGGACCGGTTATGTCGATCATACGATTTTGGAGGAGTTTGCGGCGCGCGGAGCAGTGGGAGATATTGCACTGCGGTATTTTGACGCGAACGGCGATACGACGCCGTTCCAAGACTTTAACGACCGTGTGGCGGGCATCCCGCTCGATACGCTGCAGAAGATCCCGCGCCGTGTCGGTGTTGCGGGCGGGCGTGCCAAGAAGGATGCCGTACGCGGCGCCATTCGCGGCGGCTTTATCAATGTCCTGATCACGGACATTGACTGTGCGGAGAACCTTGTTTAATACATTTGTAAACGGACACATAAAAAAGTAGAACATACAGAATCGATCTGGTAAAATATCTTTGCCAAAACACCACCAGGAGGTTCTGTATGTCCCATACACATTCTACCACAAAACGCCGCACATTCAAACACCTAAACGCCTATCAGCGCGGGCAGATCGAAGCGATGCTCCGTCTTGGAATCCCTAAGGTGAAAATCGCCAAAGACCTCGGCATCGCACGTTCCACCCTGTACGCTGAAATAAAGCGTGGTACAACAAGGCAGATGCGTTCAGACTGGACGTACTATGACCGGTATTTTGCCGAAACCGGTCAAATCGTTTATGAGCGTCATCGAAAGAACTCCGGAAAGCCTTCCAAGTTCAATGCAGCACGAGACTTCATCCGTTATGTAGAAGACCGCATTCTCAAAGATAAGCACGCACCTGACGCAATCTGCGGGCGCGCCAAACGTACCCATCTATTTGCGGTTCAGGTCTGCACGAAGACCATCTACAACTACATCGCCATGGGGCTGCTCAAGGTCAAAAACATCGACCTACGCCAGAAGGTACGCCGCAAACACAAAGAGAAGAAGACCGACGACAATCATAGATCCTTCGGTGAGCGTATCGACCAACGTGATCCGCTGGTTGACGAGCGTGTTACCTTTGGCAACTGGGAGCTTGACACCATTGTCGGGAAAAAGGGAACAGATCCTGTTCTGCTTGCCGCTGATGAACGTAAGAAGCGAAAGAGGCATCTCATAAAGATTCGGGCGAAGACTGCGGAGGCGGTTGCCGAAGGCATTGCCAAACGCAGAGAGCTCTATGGAGCACAGTTTTCACAGGTGTTTCGTACGATTACCTGTGACAATGGGAGCGAGTTCGCCCGTCTGCAAGAAGTCATTCCCGAGGTGAAGGTGTACTATGCGCATCCTTACGCGCCTTGGGAACGTGGAACGAACGAGAAGCAGAATGCACTCGTTCGGTATTTCATTCCGAAGGGCATGGATATGACGAACTTGAGCGAGGAAGAAGTACAGCGTGTAGAGGATTGGATCAATACGCTGCCACGCAAAATTCTAGGTTATGAGACGCCGCAAGAGTGTTTCGATGCTGCACTAAAAAATCTTCGCTCATAATTTTTGATTCTGTTACCTACTACTGTCCGATTTGATATTGCAATTTAGGTTTTTATTCTTTATGACAACACATGCCTCCTTGGTCTTTACTAAATCATGGGGATATAGTATGATAGTGTCAGTAAAGACAGAGTAATTCCATGAGACTGGAGGATGCAGTATGAAATTCCACTGTAAGATCACGCGTTGGGGCGATGGGGCTCTTGTTTTCCTGGATGATCCAAATACGAATTTTATCATTCTTTTCAACGATGATGCGCCGGAGGAGTTGGTGGAGTTCTCTGTGCTGCATACGGAGACAGAATACAGCGAGGATCCCGCCGTCGGTGATACAGTGATTGTCTGCGACAAGGCATTTACGATCACGGCAATCGGAGATGAGGCACTTCATACGCTGAGGTCGCTCGGGCACTGTACGCTCTCGTTCAAGGGCGGCGATACGGCGGAGCGTCCCGGCTGTATCATGCTGCACGGCGATGCACCGTTTACGAAGGATGATGTGAAGGCCGGTGCGACCATCGAAATTTATTGAGCATCTGTTTTATGGGGACTGCTGCAGCAGCGGCGGTTCCCTTTTTTGTGTCTGTCATCGCCAAACAAATGATAGTGCGCTTGTTCGGTTGTAAAAATTTTTTTATATGATACAATGCAGATGATTTCAAGGAATCGCTGATAAAATGAAGTCTGTCGGATTGGTACAGATTTTTTGTTCGGTCAAGGAGATCAACCGGACGCATAGCAAGGACTATGTGGAGGCTTTGTCGACGAAGTGCGGGCGAAAAAGATGCGTCAAGATGATGTGGCTGAATTTATCAGTGCTTCCTCAACTATGTGAGGTGTATATCTGCGTGAATGACGAAAAAAATCTTGCATGGCCGGTCTATCTCGTCCTGCTCGTTATCATATCCTTTCAGATCCTCTTTGGCATCGGCGGGACGGCACTGCTTGACCCCGATGAACCGGTCTATGCGGAGACGGCAAAGGAGATGATTCGCTTTGGCGACTATCTCTCGCCGCGTATCTACAACGAGTTCTGGTATGATAAGCCGCCGATCTTCTACTGGCTGGTCGTGGCATCGCTGAAGCTGTTCGGTGGATTCAGCGAGATTGCGGCGCGGCTGCCCGCTGCGCTCATGGCGATTGGCTCGATCCTCATGACGGCACTAGCGTCGGCGCGGCTCTTCGGTGCGCGGACAGGCTTCTGGTCGGGGATGGTCATGGGGACGAGCATCATCCTCATGTATATGGGAAAGGCATCCGTGACGGACTCGACGCTGCTTTTTTTCATGACGGCAGCACTCTTTTCCTTCATCCATCGCCAGTACTGGCTGATGTACCTTGCGTGCGGGCTTGCGATGATGACAAAAGGCCCCATCGGTGTGGTTTTCCCGGCAGGGATTGTCTTTTTCTATCTGCTTGCGACACGTCAGCTGGAACAGCTCCTCCGCATGCACGTCCTGCGAGGGCTGCTGCTCGTTGTTGTCGTGGGACTTCCGTGGTATCTCTATATGTACGAGATGCACGGCATGGCGTTCATCTACGAGTTCATCGGCTTCCACAACGTCAGCCGCTTCACCGCGCCGCTCCATCCCGTGCGTGCACATTGGTGGTTCTACCTGCCCGTCGTGATCCTCGGCTTCTTCCCGTGGACGGGACTGCTCGTCCAGTCGGTGAAAAATGCGTTTCGCCACAGCTTTGGCGAGGAGGTGCAGCTGCTCACATTCTTTCAGGCGTGGTGGATCTTCGTCCTCATTTTTTTCTCAATTGCACAGACCAAACAGGTCTCCTATATGCTGCTCCTGACCCCCGCACTCTCTACCATCATCGGGTGGAATCTTGCGCGTATGCTGGATGACTGGCGGCAGACCCATTTCGCATGGGCTGGTGGGAGTGCGCTCATGTTCCTCGTGCTAGGGCTGGGCTGGCTCATGAGCGGGGACAGTCTCGCTCCGCTTGCCGAGGGTGGGCTCTGGCTTGGTGCGATCACGCTTCTCCTCGGTGCGGCAATCGTCTACTGCATCACAGCGTCTCATGATCTCATGCGTGCGGCATGGCTGCACGTTGTCGCGGGTGTCGTTACCATGGTGATCGCATTCGGCTTTATGATGCCCGCGATTGAGGGACATTTCAGCGTGAAGCAGGTTGCTCTCACATATGCCGCAGACTATCATGCGGCGGCAGAGGCAGAGGGGCGTGCTCTCTACATTGACAAGCAGCTGCGCCCGGGTGTGATGCTCTATACGGACATCCCAGGCATCGAGGCGGATACGAACCGCGCCGAGTCCCTTGCTGCACTGCGTGCAGATGAACGTCCAAAGTACATTATCATGCGTGACTTCATGTATCAGAAGATGAAGAAGGAGCTCGGCGCCGAGAATTGGCAGCTTGTCGAGGAAAAGGATGGCCTGTGTATCTTTAAGGATGATGTGGAATGACGGCACCCATACTCTATCTCGTTGTGCCCTGCTACAACGAGCAGGAGGTTCTGGCCGATACGGCGGAGAAGCTGCAGCAAAAGATGACTGCGTTGATTGCGGCGGAAAAGGTGAGTGCAAAGAGCCGCATCGCCTTCGTCAACGATGGCAGCCGTGACCGCACATGGGAGCTGATTGCGGCGTGTGCGCAGCAGAGTACGCTCTTTTCCGGCATCAACCTCGCGCACAACGAGGGGCATCAGAATGCCCTGCTCGCGGGACTGATGACTGTTCTTCCGTATGCGGATGTGACGATCAGCATGGACGCAGATTTGCAGGACGATATCAATGCAATCGATGCGATGCTTGAAAAGCATGCGGCGGGGGCGAATATCGTCTACGGTGTGCGCGAAAACCGTGCGTCGGACACCTTCCTCAAGCGTTTTACGGCGGAGAGTTTCTATCGTGCGATGCGTGCGCTTGGTGCGGACATCGTGTTCAACCATGCGGATTTTCGCCTGATGGATCGCCGTGCGCTTACGGCACTCGCGGAGTATCCCGAGGTCAATCTCTTCCTGCGTGGGATCGTGCCCATGATCGGGCTCACACACGATATCGTCTACTACACGCGGCGACAGCGTCTCGCAGGCGATTCGAAATATCCGTGGCGGCGCATGGCTGCGTTTGCGTGGGAGGGCGTGACCTCGCTCTCGGCGCGTCCGATTCGTCTGATCTCGCAGCTGGGGATGTTCATCTCGTTCATCAGCGGGCTGATGCTCATTTGGTCGATTGTACGCCACTTCATCGGCGAGACGATTGTCGGCTGGACGAGTCTCATCGTCTCGCTCTGGTTCCTCGGCGGGCTGATCTTGCTTTCGATCGGTGTCATCGGTGAGTACGTTGCGAAGATCTACCTCGAGGTCAAACGTCGTCCGCGCTATCTTGTGCAGGATTTTATCGATACGAATGCGGCGGAAAGAAAATAAGTTTTTCAAAAAATTTTTAGGGAAAAGAAGGAGAATTTTATTTTGTGGAGAATTATTATTTGTGAAAGAGAAAATAGATACGGTCTATGGCATCTTTCACACTCCACAATGTTTCTATCGTTTACTTTGCTGTGTATTTACGAATAGGAAGCAGATGCTTCCGCAATAGGAGGGTTCACTATGTCAGTATTTTATCTTGCAGGAAAGACTCATGTGGTCGAGGTCTATGGCGACGAGGCACTGGATCTCGCGTGCTGCGGTACACCGCTGAAGGCGATTGATCCGAACTCGGTCGATGCGGCGAAGGAGAAGCACGTTCCCGTGGCGACCTATGACGCTGCGAAGAACGAGGTGCATGTCACGGTCGGCTCGGTCGCACACCCGATGACGGAGGAGCATCTCATTGCCTACATCATCCTTGTGACGAAGAAGGGCGTTCAGCGCGTCAACCTCACGGCGACGGATGCCCCCGAGGCGACGTTCCGCCTTGCGGACGGCGATGCGCCGGTGAAGGTCATTGAGTTCTGCAACCTGCATGGACTCTGGCAGACGGAGTTCTAAGGAATCGCTGATAAAATGAAGTCTGTCAGATTGGTGCAGATTTTATGTCCTGCCAAGGAGACAAACCGGACGCATAGCAGAGGCTATGTGGAGGATTTGTCGACACAGGCAGGGCGAAAACAGATGCACCAAGATGGCAGTGCTGAATTTATCAGTGCTTCCCTAAACGAATCTGCATAGAGAGAAGGCTGCCGTATGTGTTTGCGGCGGCTTTTTTTCCTCTTTGGCAAAAAAATATCGCATTTCCTATCTTCTTCCTGTATAATGAATCTCACCGATGGAGAAAAATTTGGAAGAAGTTATAGGGGAGCGATGGAATGCGCTGGGCACAGGTGAGCGTTGTCACGACGCACGAGGGCGCGGATCTCATAGGGAATATCCTGATGGAGCTTGGTGCGGCAGGGACGGAGATCGACGATCCGTCGCTCGTGAACGAGTACATCGATGCGGGGCTTTGGGACTATACCGATCTGCCGCGCGCCGAGGACACGGACACGGTCACCGTGTGCGCTTACCTGCCCGAGGACGCGCGTCTGGAGGGCAGTCTCCTGACGCTCGCGGAGCGCGTGGAGAATCTGCGCGGCGTGGACGCACCCATCGGCGCGGGAGCGATCTCGCACACGTTTGTTGCTGATGAGGACTGGGCGGAGACATGGAAAGCCTACATCCATACGGAGAAGATCGGGCGGCGCATTGTTGTGCGCCCAACGTGGGAGGAGTACACGCCGCAGGGGGATGAGATCGTCATCGACCTCGACCCGGGCGCGGCGTTCGGTACAGGGGCGCACGCGACGACGGCGATGTGTCTGCGTTGGCTGGAACATATCGTGTGCCCGCAGATGCGCGTCTATGACGTGGGCTGCGGCTCGGGTATCCTCGCGATTGCTGCATCGAAGCTCGGTGCGGGCGAGGTCATTGCAATGGACTACGATCCCGTCGCGGTCTCCGTTGCGGAGGAAAATGTCCGCGCAAACAATGTTACGAACGTCGCCGTGTTCGAGAGTGACCTGCTCTCCATCTGCGCGGGCACAGACCCGGCGGAGCTCATCACGGCGAACATCATCGCCGATATCATTATCCGCCTCTTTGACCAGCTCGACCGCCATCTCGCGCCGGGCGGGATTCTGCTCGCCTCGGGCATCATCGACGACCGCATTGTGGATGTCGAACGCACAGCGACGGAACATGGCTATACTGTGCTCGATATGACCTGTGAAAAGGAATGGGCGGCGATGATTATTCGCCGCAGCTCGGAGTTGGAGCTCTGATGCGACGCTTGTTTTATGCGGGGGCACTCGCGGAGGAGATCGAGATCACGGGCGGTGATGCCCACCATCTCGCGCGCGTTATGCGCGCGCAGATTGGCGATGAGATCGTTGTTGCAGACGGTGACGGACGGACTGCCCGCATGCGTGTCAGTGGGATTGACCGCGATGCCGTACGCCTTCATTTGGTGGAGTACCTGGCACCCGAAGTGTCTGCATCCGCAGAGGTCATTCTCGTGCAGGCACTTCTCAAGGGCGAGAAGATGGACGTTGTCGTGCAAAAGGCGGTCGAGCTTGGTGCATCCGCACTCTATCCGATCGAGACGGAGCACGTTGTCGTGCGCTACGATGCGAAAAAGGCGGCGGCAAAGTCTGTGCGTTGGCAGAAGATTGCGGACGAGGCGGCAAAGCAGTGTGGGCGCAGTGCACTGATGCATGTTGCGGCGATTGCGCCGCTCTTCGCGCTCTTGCAGGATGCGGATCTTTTTGACGCACCCGATACGGCAGTTGTATTCTGCTATGAGGGGGAGCGCACGCAGTCCATGCGCACGGTGCTGCGCTCCGTCGACGCGCGGCGCATCGTTCTCATCGTCGGTGCAGAGGGCGGATTTTCCCCCGCCGAGGCAGCGGCGATTCAAGCCGCAGGGGCGCAGTCCGTTTCGCTTGGTCGATTGATTCTGCGCGCAGAGACGGCGGCTCTTGCTACTCTTTCCGTGACGCAGTATGAACTAGGTAATTTTGCGTTTTGATGATTCAGAAAGGAAACCCTATGAAGAAAAGATATACAGCACTGTTTGCGGCGGTGTTTGCAGTCAGCATGATTGCGGGCTGCGGTACGAGCAACAGCGCGGATCAGGGGGCGACGGCAAAGGCACAGTCGTCCGCCGAACAGAGCAAGGGCTCAGGGCAGCGCGGTGAGTCTGCCCCGACGTTCACACTCAAGAACCTCTCGGGTGAGGATGTCGCCGTCGAGGCGAAGGGCAAGCCCTACATCATCAACTTCTGGGCGACGTGGTGTCCGCCTTGTCAGGCGGAGATTCCCGACCTCGCGGCGTTCCATGCGGCGCACAAGGATGCGGTGGATTTCTACGCCGTCAATTTGCAGGAGGATGCTGCGCCCGTGCAGAAATTCATGCAGGAGCGCAAGGCGGATCTGCCCGTCGTACTCGACACGAAGGGAACGGCGGCGACGCTTTACGGCGTACGCGCGATCCCGACGACTGTCGTCGTGGATAAGGATGGGAAGGTGGTCTACCGCAAGACAGGCGGCGTGACGAAAGAGGAACTGGAAGATGTTATCGGCAAGCTCTAAAAGCGTGACGCAGGGAGGGCGAACTGTATGGAAATGACCCTGCTCGGCGGGGCATTCCTCGCGGGCTTTCTCTCGTTCATCTCGCCGTGTGTCCTGCCGCTCCTGCCCACGTTCTCGCTGATTCTCGCGAAGAACAGTCAACAGGATGGCGGTGAGGCACGACGGCTGTATGCGAATACGACCGCATTCCTGGCGGGCTTTACGCTCGTCTTTGTTCTGCTCGGTGCATCGGCATCGCTGCTCGGCGCGTGGCTCTTCTCCTATCAGGAGCTTCTGCGGCAGGGTGCGGCTGTGCTGATTATCGTCATGGGGCTTTTCATGACGGGCTGGATACGGATTCCGCTGCTCCTGCGTGAGTACCGCCCGTTTCAGCGGCGCGGCTTTGACGGCATTGGGGGCGCATTCCTTCTCGGCTGCGGCTTCACACTCGGATGGACACCGTGCACTGGCCCGATGCTCGCGACGATTCTTCTCTATGCGGGGGATACGGCGACCGTCGGCGCGGGTGCTCTGCTCCTCCTCGTCTACAGTCTCGGTTTTGCCGTGCCATTCTTCCTGCTCGCCGTCATCTGGCGGCGGCACATCATGAAGCTACGTGCGTTCTATCAGTATCTCCCGCGCATCCAGCAGGCGGCGGGGGTAGTGCTCGTCCTCCTCGGCGTTCTGCTCTGGTCGGACTCGCTCACCTATCTCGTGCGCATTTTGTCGTAAAAAAACGGAAACGACCTCCCTGCATCCTTTCTTGATGCGGGGAGATTGTTTTCGTTTGTGCAGATTGAATTTTGGCACGCTGTGTGCTAGGATATAGAAGAAATTAGGAAAAGTTTGGAAAGGATCGTGGAACATCAGAACATGAAAAAAACATCATTCACCACACAGGAACTTGTCTTTACCGCGCTTATGACGGCACTCGTCTTTGTTGCAACCTATCTGCCGCACATCCCGATCCCGCTCGGCTATGCGCATCTCGGCGACGCGGTGATCTTCCTGCTTGCACTTCTCACGCCGCGCCGCAGTGCGCTCGTTGCCGCGTGCATTGGCTCGGCACTCGCCGATCTTCTCGGCGGCTTTGCCATTTGGATCGTGCCGACTCTTGTCATCAAATTTGTCATGGCGGAGATCGTCTATCGCATCGGCCGCGGGGGGGATGCAATCGCACCCCGTGCAAGTATCATCGCCGCGCTCCTCCTCTCAAGTCTCTGGATGGCGGCGGCATATACCTTTGCGGGGGCGGTGCTTTACGCTAGTATGTCTGCCGCACTTGCCTCCACGCCGGGACTTATCATGGAGGGGCTTGTCAACGGTATCATCGCCTTTTTCCTCCTGCCACTTTTGCGGGGGAGATTCCCGCAGTTTTGACGGGATGAGGAATGCTTTAGCAAACAAGCAGATTCTTTCGATGGCGAATTGTCAAGTCAAGTGCAACACCTTATTGAAAAAGACTTCATA